>JACCZQ010000507.1 GCA_013695905.1 Chthoniobacterales bacterium | reverse complement strand
GACCCAGCTTGCCCGCGCACATCTTGCGGCCTATTGGTTCCACCACGACCACACGCCGACTCGACTGGCGCTCGCGCAGGACGCGATCGACGCAGCGGCGCGATTGCGGCCCAATGATGGCGACGTGCATCTCGCTCGCGCACGGCTGCATTATTGGGGCAGCCGCGATTACGCCGCGGCGCTTGCGGAGCTGGAGCTCGCGCGTCGCGCGCTGCCGAATGAGCCCGAAATCGTCTACTTCACCAGCCTGGTCGAGCGCCGCCGTGGCGACTGGGAGAAATCGCTGCGGCACAACGAGGAGGCGGCGAAGCTGGACCCGCGGAACGTCAATATTCTCGACAATCTGGTGACGACTCGGATCGCACTCCGGCAGTATGCGGAGGCCGCGCAGCTCCTCGACGAGATCATCGTCTGGAGGCCGAACGATTTTAACGCCCAGCTGACGCGCGCGTGGGTGGATGTTTTTTTCGACGCCGATGTTCGCCGGTTGCAGAGCGCCGTCTCCAGCGATTTTGGCGAAGGCGCCGATTCCAATCGGCTCGCGACAGCGCGCTTGCATCTGGCGCTCCTCCGGCGCGATTACGCCGGTGCAAAAGTGGCGCTCTCTGCGTGCCGCGACCAGGAGTTGCAACCAGAGTTGAGTGACCTGGCCTATGTCACGCCGCGCCAGTGGTACGAAGGCGTGATCGCGCGAGCCACTGGTGATGACGACGCAGCGCAGGTGGCTTTTCAGGCGGCGCGCGAGTGGGCATCGGTCACATCGACGCGGCGGCCACACGACGGGCGCGCAATGATGGTGCTGGCCGAGATTGAAGCTCGCCTCGGACGGACTGCCGATGCGATTCGCGCCGGCGAACGCGCAGCTGAACTGCTGCCTGTGGCGAAGGACGCCCTCGATGGACCGATCATCCTGCGACGGCTCGCCGGTGTTTACGCGCAAGTCGGCGACAAGCGACGCGCTCTTGAAACACTGGAGCAGGCAGCCAGGACGCCGAATGGCGTGCATCACGGCTCGTTGAAACTCGACGAGGTTTGGGATCCGCTGCGGGGCGACGCGCGGTTCGATACGATTGTCGCGAGCCTCGCTCCGAAGCGTCGCGCACCGTAGCGGGTGGATCGGCCGAAGGCTGGGTGTAAGCTGGCGCCCGCGAGCAAGAACCGCTACAAGACGGGCTCCGCGTCTCTCGATGAGTTCTTTTTTCGCGAGCTAAAACGCCGCAACGTTATCGCGTTGCTGCGGCGTACGTCGTCGTCGCATGGCTGTTGATCCAGATCGCGACGCAGGCAGGACGAAATCATCACGCGCCTGGGCGAAGATCCGCGAGCTGAAGGTGATCGTGGAAGGGCCGGAGCCGCAGACGAATTACGACTAACCGTCGCGGCCGCCGAACACTCCGGCACGGAGCTGGCGCGGCAGCATTGCCTCGGCCGCGAAAATTCGAGATACTAAGCCATGGAATTCACGGAAGCTGAGCGTCGCCGGATGGAAGCATGGCGCATCGCCGGACCGATGCTCGAGCAGGAGAAGGCAGAGCGGCTGCGGACGATGACGGAGGAGGAGGGGCGGCAGTCGGCGGAACGGGTGATGGAAGCGGTTCCTGAGTGGGATGGCGACACAGCGCGGCAGGACAGTTCGGGCTTGCTCGAGCAGCAACGCTGGTTCGCAAAGGCGCGTGGATGCTGATCCGTGTCTATGATGCGGCGGCAGATCTGCAAAGGGTCTGCCTGAACAAGGACTGGCGTTTTTGCCTCATCGGAGGGGTGGCTCTGCTGCGCTGGAGCGACCCGCGGATGACAGACGCCGCCGACATCACGCTGTTCACGGATTTCGGGGAAGAGGAGAAGTTTGTTGATGGATTGATGGGGGCTTTCGCCCCGCGGGTTTCGAACGCACGGGAGGTGGCGCTCCGTGGCCGCGTGCTGCTCCTACGGCACCCGAACGGCGTTGCTCTCGATGTGGCGCTGGGTGCGTTTCCCTTTGAACAAAGAACGATCGAGCGCAGCTCTCTGTGGCAGGCGACGGCGCAGCATGAATTGCGGACGTGCAGTGCTGAAGACCTGGTCGTGCACAAGGCGTTCGCGAGCCGCGGGCAGGATTGGGTGGACATCGAGAACGTCATCCAACGCCAGGGGAAGAAGCTGAACGTGCGTCTGATTCTGCAGGAACTGGAGCCGCTGGCGGCGTTAAAGGAACAGCCCGAAATCGTGGATCAGCTCCGCAGCTTGTTAAGCAAGCATCTTGTTGGGTAGATTCGCGGGGCGCAGCGCTGCGCCATGGATCTGAAGAATTTCTTCGCCGAACTGAAGCGGCGCAATGTTTATAAGGTCGCGGTG
>JACCZQ010000498.1 GCA_013695905.1 Chthoniobacterales bacterium | reverse complement strand
CCCTATGGGCGACACGGGTCTGCGCGTGCCACTCGTGCAGGCGTCCGCGGCTCGGGATGACTGCCGGTTGTGTGACGTTCCCTTAGTGCGGCTCCGAGACATTCCGCGCCCGATCCTCGAACCGCGTGAACTCCTTCAGGAACGTCAACGGCACCTCACCCACTGGACCATTACGCTGCTTCGCGATGATCAACTCCGCTTCCCCGGCCTTTTCCGCACGCGCCTCTTCGTCTTCCTCATAAACTTCCGGCCTAACGAGTAATCCCACCAAATCTGCGTCCTGCTCGATCGACCCCGACTCACGCAGATCGCTCAGCCGCGGCTTTCCACCAGAACGCGCTTCGGGCTGCCGATTCAGCTGCGCCAGCACAATGATCGGCAGCTTCAGATCCTTCGCCAAACCCTTGATCCCCGACGAGATCTCCGAGATCTCCAGCTGCCGGTTATCCTGCGCGCGGCGCGTGGTGGATTTCAGCAGCTGCAGGTAATCGACCACGATGAGCTGAATGTCCTTCTGCGCCTTGAGCCGCCGCGCTTTCGCCCGCAGTTCGAGGATGCTCAAACCCGCCGTGTCATCGATGTAGATCTGCGCCTCCGCCAGCTTCGATGCCGCCGCCGTTAAGCTGGGAAAATCCCGCTCCGCCAGAAACCCTTCCCGCACCTTCTGCAAATTCACGCGCGCCCGCGAGCAGAGCAGACGCTGCACGAGCTGCTGGCTGCTCATTTCCAGGCTGAACACCGCCACCGGCAGCTTGCTGGTGATCGCCACGTGCTCGGCAATGTTCATCGCCAGCGCGGTTTTGCCCATGCTCGGACGAGCAGCGATGACGATCATCTCTGCTTCATGCAGCCCGTTGGTCATGCGGTCGAGTTCGGTGAAGCCGGTGGAGATGCCGGTGATCTCGCCGCGGCGTTCCCAGAGCTGCTCGATCGATTCGAGCGCGCCCATAACCTGCTCTTTCATGCCGGGCATCTGCCCTTTGAACCGGTCTTCGCCGACCGCGAAAATCTTCTGCTCCACCTCGTCGAGCAGGTTATCTACCTGATCCTGCTCTTCGTAGGAACGCCGCACGCTTTCGGTACAGGCGGAGATGATCTGCCGCAGGATGAATTTCTCGCGAACAATCTCGAGGTAGTAAGTGATGTTCGCCGCCGTCGGCACAAACGTGTAGAGGCTCGTCACAAACGACGCGCCGCCGACGGTCTCCAGCAGGTTCCGGTCGCGCAGTGTCTGCGTGAAGGTGATCAGGTCAATGCCGGCGCCGACATTCCACAGCTCCACGAGGACGGTGTAAACGGTCTGGTGCGCCGGAACGTAGAAATATTCCTCGGTAATTCGCTCGACGCATTCCGCGATGATTTCGCGGGGCGAAATGAGCATGGAACCGAGGACGCCCTGCTCGGCTTCGACGCTGTGCGGGAGCGTCCGACCAACATCCTGCGGAGAAGATGTGAGCCGATTGTCAGTAACTTTTCCGCCGCTTCTGTCAGCTGAGCCTCGACCGTTTCCGTTTCCATTACGGGCGGTCCTGCGAGGCTCCCCGGGTTTCTCCGACCCTTGGGGATCTTCCGGCATTTATTTTCGGTCGCGTGGGCGGGGAGGGCGTCGATTCTGTGGACCCGGATCAGCGCTTTCGACTGGTTCCGGCTTCGGTTCAGCAGTCGAAGACTTCACCGTGAACTTCATCGTAGCCGTCACGTCGGGATGCAGCTTGATGGAAATCTCGTGTTCGCCCGTGGACTTGATCGGCGACTCAAGCACGATGCGGTGGCGTTCGATCTCGGCGCCAACTTCGTTCTTCAGGCGCGTCGCGATGTCGTTCGCTGTCACAGAGCCGAAAGCCTTGCCGCTCTCGCCCGTCTCGAGCGTGAAGATCACCTTGGACTTACCAATGCGGCGCGCGATTTCCTCCGCTTCGTTCAGCTCCTTCGCCTCACGCTCGGCGCGTTTCGCCTTCAGCATGTCGAGCTTGCGCATGCTTGATTTTGTCACCTCGTAGGCTTTGCCCTGCGGGAGGAGAAAATTGCGCGCGAAACCGCGGCGCACTTTGACGACATCCGCCTCTGCACCGAGGCCGGGGATGTTTTCCGTGAGAATGATTTGAGTGGAAGGCATACGAAGTCTCGAATTAAAGGGCCGCCACGCGGCGAGCTGCCGGCAGCGGGGAGAGCAGTATAAAAGGAACGCTCGGGGTGTCAACGCATGCTCACGATTGAGAAAAATCGGTGCAACACGACCGCTGCTCCGCGGTGCGGCGATCGTGAAAAATACTCGACCACCCCAGCGGATGTCCTACCGCTTGGATTGAAACGACGAGGCGACCCTGCAGCGGCTGGAGAAATTCGTCGCGCCCCGCAGGGGAGCATGTTCCCCGGCCAGATCCACCGGACCAATCGCCTCTAAAAACTCCGGGCGGGTGCCAGCCAGACACGCCGCAAATGCGCGACCAGCCGGAATTCCCAGAAACCGTGCCGCTGCGCGAGCAACTCACGCACATGATGATCCCAGCGTTGGCTACCGGTCCGTGGCATCGGCTTGCCCGGCCACGAGCGGCTGATCGCCCGCCCAGGAACTGAGCTGACTCTCGACTGCCGCGCGCACCCGTGCACGCGCTTCGTGGCGGTCCAGGCCACGTGCCAGCAGTTCGTCGTAATCCGTCCATCGGTGGCGCACCGCCGCCGCGACGGCCAGGCGAATCGCGGTCGCCTCAAACTCCTTCGCCGCGGCGGTGCGACCCACCCGCCCGCTGTATTTGCGGCAGGCATGTTCCGCGATCCGAGCCGCTTCCACCGCCGGACAACCTGGGAAAATCTGCCGCAGGCGTTCCGCGAAGGCGGCCACGTATTCACGGTCGATCTCCGCGTCGCGCATCCGGCGCCGCTCTCGCGCCCGCGCTCGTCCCTCCGCGTCATCGAGACACTCCGCTTCCGCCCGCTCCAGCGCTTCTGGTTCCACCAGCACGCCCTGGCGCTCGTAATGCTTTCGTGTCCGGCTCCATTGCAGAACCACCGCTTTGAGCCGCGCATGCCGGGTCGCGCGGCGGGTCAAGGCCGCGTCGCCGCGCGGCAGGAATTCGAGGCCATCGAGATCGGCGCAGCTCAAGCACAGCGCCCCCCGGGCTTTCTCGAGCGTGATCATGCGTCCGCGCAGAAGTTCGTCTCCGCACTCCGCGCATTTCGTATCGGTGCGGACGAGGAACACGAGCAACTCGCCGGGTTTCGCCGCGGGCGGGGAATCATCGGCCGGTCTCACGCGATTCCAAGATCGCATACGGACACGGCTCGCGGCAATATTCGATGCGTGAAATCATTGCCAGACTTCCTGAAACCACTGGAAAAGCTCACGCGCCCTTTTCCGAGCGCCGCCGTCGCGCAGGCGATCGAGCGTCGCGAGGAAAGCACGCCACACTTGCTCCGCACCCTGGAGCGGGTCCAGCAAGCCCCGCAGGAGGTGGCCGGGGATTACATGCTGCACCTTTACGCGCTCCATTTGCTGGCGCAATTCCGCGAGACGCGCGCTTATCGGCCCATCGTGGGCCTCTCGCGTTATCCGCAGATTGAGAGCCTTTTCGGCGACACGATTACGGAGAGTCTCGGGGGCGTGATCGCCTCGGTCTGCGACGGCGACGAGCAACCGATCCGCGAATTAATCGAAGACGCAAACGCGGACGCATACGCACGCAGTGCGGGCATCACTGCATTGGTCGCCCGGGTTCTGGCCGGCCAGGCGCCGCGCGAAAAACTCTCGCACTACTTCAGCGAGCTGTTTGCCAGCAGACTCGAACGTGAGCCTAGTTACGTCTGGGATGCGCTTGTCTGCGCCTGCGTCGATTTGCGGATGAAGGAGCAGCTGGAGGCGATTCGCCAGGCTTATCGCGAAGGATTCGCGGACCCGTTCGTGCAGCCGCTTGCAGAGGCCGGGAAGGAGATCGCATCTGCCCCCGTCGCGTCGGGCGGAAGTTATGCCGAGAATTACGCGCTGATCGATGACACCATCGCGGAAATGTCCGGGTGGTGCTGCTTCGAACCACGGTCAGCCGATGCCGAAAATGAATTTGGAGAGGAACTCGAGGACGAGCTTCTCCATGGATCCCCGCCGGTGCACGTCCCTGCGATCCCGCTGCGCCGACCCGAGCCGCGCATCGGCCGGAACGAGCCGTGCCCCTGCGGGAGTGGCCGCAAATACAAGAAATGCTGTGGCGGAAAGTGACCGAGAAAAACGAAATTAACCCAACATGTAGATCAAGCTTGCGCCGCAGCCACTGCATGTTGTAGCACGGGAGCATGAAGCGTCCCACTGAAGCGTTCCGTTCCCCTCAGCTTTTCGACGACGGCCTCGGCTATGTCGTGATCAGCCGGTTCAAGGCCGATGGCCGGTGTGAAGCCGGTTTTTTCCTGGTCGATGTGTTCTGTCTCGGCGTGAAAGACGGCGGGTTCACATCCTTCAGCAGTTTTGAGGATTTCGAGGAGAATCTGCTCAATCGGATCTTTCACGACGCGGAGCCGGTGCGGATGACGCCTGCCGCCGGCCGCAAGCTGATCGAGGACGCCGTCGCCTACGCGCGCGATCTGGGGTTCGCGCCGGGAGCCGATTACAAGAAGGCGGGCCGCGTCCTGGGCGGCATCACGACGGTGGAATGCGGGGAGAAGTTTGTTTTCGGCAGAGGCGGCAAACCGTTTTACATCCAGGGGCCGTCCGAGTCGCCGGAGCGCTGTGCATGGATTTTGCAGACGCTCGAACGGCGCTGCGGGACGGGCGGCTACCATTACCTCGCCGTCGCGGATGGCGAAGACCTCGAGCTGCTGGACGAAGAGGCGGCCAACGGCTGGAGCGACGGGGTGCCAGACCGGGAGGAAGCCGGGTCCGAACTGGCCGCTCTGCAAGAGATGGCGCGCCGGGAGCAAGCGAAGCGACCGGAGACGGAGGTGCGCATCAATCCGGCGGGACGCCCGAAACTTTCCGACCGGCTCGCGCTAGTGGCCGAGCCGCTGCTGGAGATGGCACCGGATCACGAGGCGAAGAAATTGATTTTCCAGATCGCGGCGCTCGCCTGGAACTTCTCGATGATCGACCCGGCGCGGTCGGAGAAAATGCTCAAAGACGTCCGGCGCATCATGCCGGGCGCGGGTGTCGAAGCGATGTTCCTCACCCTCGCGGCACGCGCCATCACGCTCTTCCCCGAGGAGGATCGGATCATCCTCCGGGTGGAGACCGATCCGCCGGCCAATGGCAACATCGCGGTTCGCGTGATGTCGGCCATGCCCGGCGATCAAGCTGAGATCGAAGAGAGGGAGAGCGAGCGGCGCGAGCCCGCCTTGGCAAGGTGAGCGAAAAAAAAGCCCAGGATTGGGCGGAAGCAAAGCGTCGCTGCCGGCTCGACGCGGAGGACATCCGCAGTGCGAAAGAACTCGGCCTCTCGCCGCGTTCGCTCGTTAAGAACATCCCATCGCCTCAGCAGCGGTGGAAGCAGCCGGTGAAAGAATGGGTGCGAACGTTACACGCGCGGAAATTTGGTGGGCGCAAGACGGGGCATGCGCAGCCGGCGCCGCAGCCAGACCCACGCCAGCCTCCGCCACCTGGCGAGGAGTTCGAAATCCCATTTTGAGGCGGCGCGCGCGCAACCTTCCTTCGGGGAGCGGGATTTCCTTTGTGTCAAAAGTGAGGACCGACCCCGTTCATTCGTTCACAAGGACCGACCCCGTTCACCGTTTCGACCCCGTTCACCGTTTGCGCTGACTCACGCCAAACAACTACTTCACCAGTGCGATCCATCACGGCAAGCATCCGCTCTCGAAAGCCGGCTCCGCCCGGGCACCATCCGGGGCGCAGCAGTTCCCTTGCCGATGCGGTCGGTCGTCCCGGCCGCCCACTGCCCGTCGCGGCATCCGCTTGGACGCGCTTCTCGGACTCGACTGTATAAAGCAGTCAAGTCTCTACAATTTAAATACACAAGGGCAACGAAGTCTTCTGTTCTCTGTTTCGCTTTCTTTGCGGGTGGAGAAAGCCGATTCGAGCAACGGGAAATTACGACGGCACGAGAACGAAATCGGGGAAGCGTCTTTTTAAATTCTTATCAAACGACGCCAGCGCGGTGCATTCCTCCGCCTGGGCGCGGCTCAGGATGAGCGCATCTGCGAAGTCGCCCCCTGCCGCCAGGTGCCCCACCGCGCGGCGAACTCCTCTCGCATCCTCGAAGACGACGTCGGCGCGATTGAGGAGCGCTTCGAGCGCGCCGACTAATTCCTCACGGTTGAAGTCATAAACGCCTTCGAGCACCCAAACGAGCTCGGCCAGAGTGACGTCGCCGATGAAAAATTTCGCGGTCGAATCAGCGAGCAACCGAAGCACCGCGCGCTCCTGTGCCCGGTCGTCGCCTGCCATGAGGCGAACCAGGAAATTCGTATCGAGCGCGATCATGCGCGGCCTTGGCGCCGCCGGGAGGAGGCTCTCGTGCTGCGCAAATGAGCCCGGCCGGCACCCCGCCGAACGGCGGCATCCATTTCTTCCTGAGCTGGCGCTTTTTTCCGGCGTCGTTTCCCGAAATGCCGAAAGGCTCCGGCCAGATCTGCCAGGCGTCCGGTCCTGGCACTAAGGGTGACCTTTCCGGCGTGAATCTCGAAGACCAGCTTGTCCGACGGTTTCACCCCGAGGGATTCGACCACCGCCTTCGGCAGCGTCGTCTGGTTTTTGGAGGTGAGCGTGGATTCTGCAATCATGCAAGGAATGTTCGGTGCACTCCTTGTCTTGGTCAAGTAACAAGGAAGCTTGAGGTCGCCCATTAACTGCCGGCTATTCCCGTGTTTCGGTTGGAGTCGTAAGGAAGCAGCGGCGGTTGCGACCTCAAAGTCGGCGGGCCGAGAAGGGGCTTAGGTCGAATATTTAAATAGCGAGGGTGGTCCAGCAACTCAAGGGCGACCGCGCGCCGGAGAGGCGAGTTGCAGATACCGATGCCGCACCCCGAGCTGTCAAGATTTGCACCCTGACCCCCATATCCCCCCTCGATCAGCTCCTCACGGCAGGCTGAAGACTTCCACTAACGCGATTCCGCTGCTGCTGCCGTTGCCGCGGACGATGGCAGTGTAGGCTCCGGCCGGCAGAGTGACGAGGATGGCTGCTTCCTTGTCGTTGGCGGGCGGAATCGTGGTGGCGAGGATCTCCGCTTCCTGATCGGATTTCCAATCGTCGTTCGCGGCCATCGGGGTCCCGTTGCTGTTGAACAGCTCCAGCGCCGGATCGGCTAACGGATCAGCGATGCCAGCACCAGCCAGCGAGGGGCCGATCGCCCGCACCAGCACTTTGTCGGTCCCTTCGATGATCAATCCGCCGATCATCACGTCGTCCCCCGTGGCTACTCGGCCGCGGCTGGAGATATTAACCAGATTCGCCGAGCTGCCGGACGCAATGTCGAACACTTCGACGAGGCCGATGCCGGTGGAGCCGTTGGCGCCGCTTAACAGAACGGTGTAGGCGCCGGGCGGGAGTGTTGCCACGATGGCGGCCTCGGAGTCGTGAGGCGGCGGAATGGTGCTGGCGATGATCTCCTCCCGTTGCGGACTATCGACCCAGTTGTCATTTGAGAAGATGAGCGTGCCGCCGGTGCCGCGCAGCTCCAGGACAGGATCTGCCAGGCGGCCGGCGATGGGCTGACCGCCGACCGTTAACGAAGAACCGATGCCGCGGACGATCACTTTCTTCGGAACGTTTCCGCGCACGATGAAGCCGCCGATGAGGATATTGTCGCCGGTGCCGACTTGCGCGCGCGTGGAGATGTTGCGGAGCGCATTGGCGGCGATGCCGTTGTTCAGGGCGGTCAACCGGAACTTGTTTCCGACTCTTTCCACCTGCGACTGAAAACCGGCCTTCAGATTGGGAAACGTGATATTTGCAAAGCTGCCGGTGACGGCGCCATCGAGCTGCAGCAGGTCGAACTGCTGACCCGCCGCGGGAAGGAAGTTACCGATGAAGCGGACCTCGAGTGTGCCGCCGAGCGTTGTGTCGCCGGTGACATGCAGCACATCGAACTGTCCGGGATTCACTCCGGCGACTTCCATCGCCAGTTTGCCTTCCGCATTCTGGGTGAAATTTGAGTTTAGCGTAATCGATCCTGGCGATAGACCCGGCGCAATCACGCCGCCGTTCACGACCAGGCGACCCGGCGCGGAGATCGTGCCGTTGCCGAGAACGCTGCCGCGCGCGCCCACCGTGAGTTGTCTGCCTACGGTAACCAAGCCGCCGTTTCGCAGCGTCATTGAGCCCCTCCCCAGGGACCCGACGATGAGATCGTTAGCAACCTCGAAAAGTGCGGGTGCGCCTGCGCCTTGCAGTCCCACGTCGACAGCGCCGATTGCCTGGTTGTTCACGCCGATCGTCGCGTTTTGGCAGAAGACTTCGCCGTTTTCCAGGATCTGCAGGCGAGCCACTGTGGAATCGCGGCCGACATTGAGCGACTCTCTCACTCTCAGAATAGACGCGAGCCCCAGTCCGACGCCCGCGCCACCCACGGTCACAGTCGGGCGCGGGAAGTCTGCCGGATTATCGATGAACATCGACCCCGCCACTTCGACTTTACCGCCGGCTTCCACCATCAGCTCGCCGCCGCTGTTGAGGTCGTCGCCGATTGCGAGCGAGCCGTCCACTTTCAACGCAGAAGCGCCGGTGTTCGGAAACCCACTCACGAGCACGCTCCCGCGCTCGACCAACGCGCCGATCAGACCAGCGCAATGAACAAGTGCGCCATCGGTGATCTGCAGGTTACCAGCTTCCGCGCTGCGCAGGCCGATGCGTAAGCCGTCAGAGATCTGCCACGCGGAAGGGCTGCCATTTGCCACGCCGCGGACGGCGACCGCGCTGCCATCGGATCCGGTGGCGGCGCCGATCCGTCCGTTGACCGACGAAACCAGAGCGCCACCTTCGATCGTCAGCGTCGCCGGTTTGCTCTCGCCGATAGTCAGGTTGCGGACCGACTGCACGCTACTGTTGCGGCCGCTCGCCGCATCGAAGCCACGCACGATCATGGTGGCAGGAGCGGTGCTGCCGAGGATCAAGTCTCCACCCACGCTGCTAATGACACCGCCGTTCTCCGCCAGAAGTGTTCCGTCAACCACACTTCTCTCGAAAAAGAATAGGCCGGCTGGCGCCTGCGGAGTCACAGTGGTCGCCACTCCACGGATTGTGATGGAGCTCTCGGCGTCAATGAGGAAGCCGGTTGCCACCAGCAGCCCGCCATTGCTCACGGTCACCGTGCCGGCATCGCCCACGCCGACAAAAAGCGAGCCATCGAGGTCCCAGCGCGAGATGGCGCCATTCGGTGCGATCCCGTCGAGGGTGACAGCGCCCCTCGCGTTTGAGCCAACGAAGGCACGGCCGCTGCGCGCCTGCGCGCCGCCGCTGACCGCGAGAGTGCCGGCGCCATTTTCGCCGATGTTCACTTGCCCCCCACGCCAATCGGCGTTCTGCCCCTGCACAATGAGGTCGCCGCCTCCGCTGCCGCCGCCAACCAGGGTGTTGCCGCTGGTGAGGCTGCCCCGTTCGCCCACCGCGACGATGCCGTGTCCGTTTCCGCCGATCGTCAGGCCGCCGCTGTTAATCCACAAGCTATCCGCGCCGAGATTCACACGCGCCGGGAGAGTCTCGCCGATCAACGCCACCACGCTGTTCACCTGGCCGCCTGCGAGCGTGAAGGTCGCATTATCGAAGACGAGACCCGGCGGTGCATTGAGCGACGAGAGGACGGTGTAGGCCGCGTTGATGAAGGTCACGTCACCGCCGCGAACCTCGAGACGCTTGGTCGTGGCACTGCCGACGTTCACTGCATAAGTGGACGCCAGGTTGAAGATGGCCGTTTGGTCGCTGCCGGGGACCATCGCAGGGTCCCAGTTCGTCACCGTCTGGAATGAACCACCCGCCGGGTTTGTCCAGCGCGCGGTGTCCGACGCCCCGGCGGGTGAGAACGTGATATCGAAATTCAGCGACGGCTGAGTGCTTCCAGAATTAGCGCCAGCTGACGGGACTGTTGCTTGAGCAGTCGCTGCAGCGAACAAAGTGTAAGTACCGGGCTGAAGGGTTCCCGTCCGGTTAATGTTTTGGGAGCCTGGGCCGCCCGTTCTTAGCTCGTCGGCGAACACGTTGCCCTGCCCAATACGCGAAAGGATGACGTTGGTGCTGCCGAAGATACCGCCACCACTGTCGGTGAGCGAAAGTGAACCGGTGACGGTGAAAGTGACGGGACTTCCTGACACCTGAAACGTCAGCTCTATGGATTTCGACGTTGGCTGCGAATTGCTGCGGCCCTCTGGGGTCGCAGTGGCGCTGCCGTTCGCAGAGCCGGAGCCGGTCACGCGTAAAGTGGTGTTCCCGGCGCCGAGCGTGATGGTGGAGTTCGCCGTCGCCTGTCCGCTGGCGGTATTGCTTCCTCGTGTGGCCGTGGATGATGCTGTCCGATCCGCAGGGCCGAAGTTGGTAATCGCGGCCGGGAAGTTAAACGTCTGGTCGCAAGTGTTGCCATCACAAGCGGACGTTTGTGACTCCGCCTTGGTTTCTCTGCTAAGCAGCTGGATCTGCCCCCTCGCATCGGTCAAAAGTGCGAAGAGCGCGAGGCAGACACAGCCAAGGAGACTTCTTGGGGAGGCGTTGCTGATTCGTGTCATACCTATTCCTTACCGGTTGCGGAGCTGGCGTTGCAAAAAAAACGTTCGCGCCCAGAAAAAAGTGGATGCCCCGGTGCGGGCATCCGCTTGCTAAGAACTCGTTAGGGTGACGGCCGTGAGGCTGATGGTTTTGAGAGGAGCTTTCATGACTGTGTTCTTTCTGATTGAGGTTTGGTTTGTCGGTTGCGGCTGGCGCAGCTGTCGCCGGAGCTGTTTCCCGTTCCTTCCCGAAA
>JACCZQ010000403.1 GCA_013695905.1 Chthoniobacterales bacterium | reverse complement strand
CCTATTATGAGGCAACAGGCTGTGGGATAACGGAGGCGCAGGAGCTGTTTCGTGGCGGGCGTCCAGAGGAAGAGGTTGTCGTATTCTGTCTCGTCAATCTGGAGGCGTTCGGCGGCGCCGAGCGCGGCGAGGATTTCCGGCAGCGTGTTCGAGTGGCCGACGACCAGCACGTTCCCGGTGATCTCCTTCAGCTTCGCAATGAGCTGAGCCGTTTCTTTCGCGGGAACAATGGTCACCTCGCTGTCGGTCCGCTCCGCCACTGCGCGTGCCGTCTGCTGCGTGCGCTTGTACTCGGTCGCGAAGACGTGGGTGATCCGCACATCCCGCAGCATCCCGGCGAGTGATGTGGCGCGGGCGCGACCGGTTTCCGACAACTCCGGGTCCTTCTCGTTCCCACCGCTCGCCTCCGCCTTCTCGGCGTGCCGGACGAGAAACACCGTGGATTGCGCGACGGCGCTCTGCAGCAGCAGTGCGAGGAGAAGACAAGGGAGGAACGCGCGCAACATCGAGCGTCAGCTGGGGATGAAATGGATCCCATGTTCGGCGGCGATCGCCACCACCCGCTCCATCTCGGGGCCGCCCCGCCGGGCAAACTCTTCTTCACAACGGCCGAAGAATTTGTCGAACCCGCCCGGCGTGGTACTGAGCAGCATGCGGCTCGGAGTTGTGCCGACGTTCTTGAACGCGTGCACGTTTCCGCGCGGCGTGAAAATGACTGCGCCCGGGCCGAACTCCTGCCACTCGCCGTTACCGAGGAAGGAGACGCGGCCCTCCTGCACGAGGAACCATTCGTCTTCGCGCTCGTGGTAATGAGGAGGCGGACCGCCGCCGGGCGGTGTGATTTCCGTCCAGAGATTCAACGTGCCGCCGGTGCTCTCGCTATCGAGATGGAGGATGACTTCCTCACCGAACGCGCGCAGGACACGCGCTTCTGACGCTGGCGCCGAAAACGGGGGAAGCGAGGCGGGCATGCGCGAACTCTAAAGGCACGGTGAAGCGCACGGCAAGCGAGTTGCGCCCGCAGCGGAAACTGCAAGGCTGAAATCCACATGCGACACACCAGCGGCTTGCATCACGTCACCGCCATCTCGGGGCCGGCGCAGGAGAATCTCGATTTCTACGCCGGGGTGCTCGGGATGCGGCTGGTGAAGAAGAGCGTGAACCAGGATGATCCCGGCACGTATCATTTGTTCTACGCGGATGCGGAGGGGCATCCCGGGACCGACCTGACGTTCTTCCCGTGGGCGCAAATGGCACCCGCGCGCGACGGCTCTGGTTTGAGCACGGAAGTCTCACTCGCGGTGCCGCCGGGAAGTCTCGCCTTCTGGAGCGAGCGGCTGCAACGCCACGGCGTGGCGGTCGGTGCAGTAGAATTGCGCTTCGGCGAGCAGGTGCTGCCGTTGCTGGATCCGCACGGGCTGCGCGTTGCGCTCGTGGAAAGCGCCAGCTCGTTAGGCCGGCCGTTCACCCCATGGGAGGAAAGTCCGGTGCAGGTGGAGCATCAGATCCGCGGACTCGAATCCGCGCGGATGAGCGAAGCAGACGTGAATGTCACCGCGCGCTTCCTCGAACAGGCGATGGGCTTCCGGCACCTCGGCGAGGAGAACGGCTGGCATCGCTACGGAGTGGGCGAGGGAACGTCCGGCCAATACGTTGACGTGCGCGAGGTGCCCGGCGCCCGCCGCGGCGCGTGGGGCACCGGCAGCATTCACCACCTGGCGTGGCGAGTGGATGACGAAGCACACCAGGCAGAGGTCCGCAGCAGCGTCGCGGGCGGCGGCGTGCATCCGACGCCGCTGATCGACCGTTTCTGGTTCAAGCCGGTTTACTTCAAGGAACCGGGCGGAGTGCTCTTCGAGCTGGCGACGGATGGCCCCGGCTTCGCGGTCGATGAAGATCCAGCGCACCTCGGCGAGACGCTCGTGCTGCCGCCTTGGCTGGAGCCGAACCGCACCGCGATTGCAGCCGCGCTGCCCCAGCTCACCGCACCCGCGACGAAGTAGAATGCGCAGAGCACCACTCCTCCTCTCCGCACTTATCTGCACGATCTGGGCTGCACCTGCACCGGGGGCCGAGCACGCCATGGCGATGCACCTGCAGGCGCGCGAGCAGCTGCGGCGGAATCAGGTCGCCGCGGCGATGCCGCTCTTCGAACGTTGTGTCGCGCTTGAGCCGCGCAGCTCGAAGCACCGGCAATGGCTCGCCCGCGCGATCGGCTTGCAGACGGCGCAGAAAGGGATCGCCGCCGGTCTTACTGGCGTGAACAAGGTGAAAGCGGAGCTCGAGAAAGCGATCGAGCTCGATCCGAATAATATCGAGGCGCGGCACGATCTCGCCGTTCTCTACAAGGTGGTGCCCGGTCTCTTCGGCGGCAGCAACGCGAAGGCCGCCGAGCAGGTGGCGATCATCCGGCAACGCAACCCGGCACTGGCGACGCAGATCGAGGCGGATTTCCTCGCGCGCGACAAGAAAACCCGAGAAGCACTGACGTTGCTCCAGGAATCGATCCGGTTGAATTCCGCCCGTCCGCGGCCGCACGTTTCGATGGCGATGTTGCATCAGCGGCTGAGTGAATGGGAGAGAGCTTTCGCGGCGCTCGATCGTGCGCTGACGATCGATCCGCGGTATCCGATTGCGCTTTATCACGTCGGCCGCACGGCGGCGCTGAGCGGAACTCAACTCGAGCGCGGAGAGAAGGCGCTGCGCACTTACATGGGCCTCGCCATTCGGCCGGAGCTGGAGTATCCGCCGCTGCCGGGAGCGCATCATCAGCTCGGCGTGATCCTGGAGAGGAAGGGAAACAGGGAAGCGGCCCGCGCTGAATACAAGAAGGCTTTGAGCATGCAGCCCGATCACAAGGATGCGCGGGCGGCGCTGGCGAAGCTGAAGTAGCTACTTCTCGGGATTCACCGGGAAGTGTTTGTTTTTGAGCTTCTCCGGGACGCGGGTGGTTTGTTCGCGCTCGATTTCTTCGGTGGCGGCGCCGAGCGCGTCATAAGCTTCGCGGCTCTTTTTCGCGCGGCACATGTAGGCAGTGGCGTGGGCGAGCGGAATCCGCGCCTCCGGCATTCCGATAAACTCCACCGCCTGCTGCGTCGCGATCGCGAGCGGGAGCGCTTCCGCGTCCGCGAGCCCGACGTCTTCGCTGGCGAAGATGACGATCCGCCGGGCGATGAACCGAAAATCCTCACCGGCGTGCAGCATTTTCGCGAGCCAGTAGATGGCGCTCTTCTCGTCTGACGCGCGCATGCTCTTGATGAAGGCGCTGATCGTGTCGTAGTGCGCGTCGCCCATGCGATCATAGACGATCGCCTTCTGCTGGATGCTTTGCTCCGCAACGGCGAGGGTGAAGTGAATCGTGGAGCAAGTTTTTAACTTGCTCTCTGTTGAAGACGGCAAGTTGGAAACTTGCGCTACGGGTACCGTCGTAAGCACGCCAATCTCCAGCGCGTTCAAACATTTCCGCGCGTCGCCATCGCTCATCTTCGCGAGATGCGTGCGCGCTTCCGGATCGATGCGCACGTTGTGCTGGCCGAGGCCGCGTTCTTCGTCGGCGAGCGCGCGGTCGATCAATTGCTCCAGCTGCTCCACTTGGAGCGCCTCCAGCTGAAACACCTGCGAACGCGAGACGAGCGCGCTGTTCACATAGAAGAACGGGTTGTAAGTCGTCGCGCCGATCAGCCGCAGGTTTCCGCTCTCCACATCCGGCAGCAGAATGTCCTGCTGCGCTTTGTTGAAGTGGTGAATCTCGTCCACGAACAGGATCGTCTTTTGACCGGAGGTGCGCAGCCGGTTCGCCGCCGCCGCCACGACCCGGCGCATGTCGGCGACGTTGCTCTCCACGCCGCTCAGCCGCTCGAACTTCGCCTGCGTCATCGCCGCGATGATCTGGGCCAGCGTGGTCTTCCCTGTACCCGGCGGGCCGGAGAGAATCACCGACGGCAGCCGATCCGCCTCGATCGCCCGCCGGAGTAATTTTCCCGGCGCGAGGATGTGCTGCTGGCCGACGAATTCTTCCAGCGCTTGCGGCCGCATCCGCGCGGCGAGTGGAGAAGCGGCGGTCGGCGGTTTGACCGCTTTCGTTTCTTCGTCGCTGCCGAATAGATCCTCCACCTGGGAACCTAGCGCAGCCATGCAGCGCCTGCGAGAGCTGTAGCTGTCGCCCTGTAGCTGTCGCCCTATGGGCGACACGGGTATGTGCACCCGCCTCCGCCGATGGCATCGCACAGACCCGTGCTTGCCACACCGTGCCCGCAGTGGCTTCGCACAGCGATGCAGGCGGGGGCAAGCAGCTACAGCGCGCACGCGCCGTTGCAGGAATGCCGTTCCGCAGGATATTCACGGCGCAATGCGTAAGATTCTACTAGTTCTCACGGCGACGCTTTTCGCCGCTGGCTCTGCCACGGCGGCATCGCTGCCATTTTCCACCGTCTTCAAAGG
>JACCZQ010000494.1 GCA_013695905.1 Chthoniobacterales bacterium | reverse complement strand
GGAAGGGGAAGGCTTCCGGCCCACTGCCTCGACGGTGAAGGAGATCTTCACCGGTGGCGCAACGGTGCTGCTCCGGATCGCAGGGGTGTTCTCCACCGCGTTCGGCGTGCTCGCCGGGCTCCTGATTGTGCTGCTTATCGGCATCTTCTTTGCCGCCAGTCCGGAGACGTACCGGAATGGATTTCTCCGGCTGCTCCCGGTGGCGAAACGGAAACGCGTGGCGGAAGTAATGGATGAAACCGCGCACGTGCTGCGCTGGTGGATTTTGGGGCAGATGGTGTCGATGGCGGTGGTGGGAAGTCTCGTCACCGTCGGGCTCTGGTTCCTCGGGGTGCCGCTGGCGCCGGTGCTCGGGTTGATTTCCATGTTGTGCACCTTTGTGCCGTATCTGGGGCCGATCGTTTCCGCGATTCCGGGGTTGCTCATCGCCTGGTCGGTCAGCCCGACGCTGCTGCTCTATGCGCTGATCCTCTACCTGGTGGTGGAGAATCTCGAAGGCTCGGTCATTACTCCGCTCATTCAGCAGCGCGCTGTGAAGCTGCCGCCCGGTCTCACGATCGGTGCGCAGATGCTCGCCGGGGTCGTCTGGGGCGTGCTCGGGATTGTCTTCGCGACGCCGCTGCTCGCCGCCGCGATGGTGGTGATCAAGCGGCTCTACGTGGAGGATGTCCTCGGCGACTCGTTGCAGAAGCCGGCTGTGCGCGAGAGCGGATGAGACTTGTTTGCAGCAGCAGCTGCCTGCCATCATGGTTCCGACCTTGATGAGAGTTTTCGTCCTTCTCCTGATTTTCACGAGCTTCCTTCTCGCCGCCGTGGCGGCGCACGCGGCGGCGGCGCCGTTCGATGAATACCACGGGCCGCCGTTCCCGATTCCGCTCGATCAATACCAGGACCCGCCCGGCGCTACCCTCGGCCAGACGCTGGCCAGCCGCGCCGCCGCGGATCCGTTTAACGTCGTCGCGTCGGTGCTGTTCCTCTGCGCGATCATTCACACTTTCATGGCGCCGAAGTTCATGAAAATCGCGCACCATTGGCGCGATGAACACGCCGCGAAAGTGCGAGCGAGGAACGGCCATACGCCACCACCGGCCGACGCGCCGGCGAACGTCAGCTTCAAGGCGGAGATCCTGCACTTCCTCGGCGAGGTGGAGGCGATCTTCGGCATCTGGGTGATCCCGCTCGTGCTGGTGATCACGTTCTTCAAAGGCTGGCCGGTGGCGGATAATTACATTAGCGGCACCGTCAGCTTCACCGAGCCGGTCTTCGTGGTGGTGATCATGACGATCGCCGCGACGCGTCCGATTTTGCGTTTCGCGCAGCAATGCATGGGCCTGGCGGCGCGGCTCGGCGGCTACACGCCGGCGGCCTGGTGGCTGTCGATTTTGACCATCGGGCCGCTGCTCGGCTCCTTCATTACGGAGCCGGGGGCGATGACGATCTGCGCGCTGCTGCTCGCGCGGCAATTCTACGATTTCAACCCGAGCATCCGTTTCCGCTACGCGACCATCGGGTTGCTCTTCGTGAACATCTCGGTCGGCGGCACGCTCACGCATTTCGCGGCGCCGCCCGTGCTGATCGTCGCCGGCCGGTGGGGTTGGGACATGCCGTTCATGTTCATGAATTTCGGCTGGAAAGCCGCGATCGGGATCGTGATTTGCAATCTGCTCTACTACGCCGCGTTTCGTCGCGAATTCCGGGAGCTGGCGAAAAGCACCCGCTCCGAGGACGGCCCGGCGCACTGGAGCGATCGCACCGATCCGGTGCCGGGCTGGGTGACGCTCGTGCACATTTTCTTCCTCGCCTGGACGGTGTTCAATGCGCACCACGTGGAGATGTTTGTGGGCGGGTTCCTGTTCTTCCTCGCCTTCACCTCGGCGACCGAGCACCACCAGAATCGCATCAGCCTGCGCCCCGCCCTGCTGGTGGGATTCTTCCTCGCCGGGCTCGTCATCCACGGCGGCTTGCAAGGGTGGTGGATCGCGCCGGTCCTGGCGCAGCTCAGCGCCACGCCGTTGCTGATCGGGGCCACGGTGCTGACGGCATTTAACGACAACGCAGCCATCACCTACCTCGCGTCGCTGGTGCCGGATTTCACCGACACAATGAAATACGCCGTCGTCGCGGGAGCAGTCGCAGGTGGCGGTCTGACGGTGATCGCGAATGCGCCAAACCCCGCCGGCCAGTCGATCCTGAGTAGCTATTTCGGCGACGGCATTTCGCCGCTGCGTCTGCTCCTCGGGGCGCTCATCCCGACGCTGGTGATGATGGCAATGTTCCTTGTTTTCCGGTGACGTGCAGCGTCGGCGGCATCACCCGGCGCCGCTGTTTTGCTACGGCTGGATCGGCCAGCCGTCGGCGTCCCTCGTCGGCCGCTGCGGGATGTGCTGGGTCGGATTCGGTGCCGCCGCCCGATGAACCGCCGGGTTAACTTGCGCAGGCGGGGCGAGATCGCCGCTCTCACAGCCGCCGCAGAGGAGTGGGAAAGTTGCAGCCAGGGTGAGAACGATTCGATTCATGTGGGGAAGTTGGAGCAGGTCTGCACAGTTGCCTAGCAGGAAAACGTCCGGCCGTTCAGAACCTGCGCGGTCGCCGCACCCGCCGCCACACGCCTGCCGCATAAGTGAAATAGTAACCGAGCACCGCCGCCCCCACGCCTAACGAGCCGGCCAGGCCCGCCGCCACCAGCCACGATGTTTCCTCCCCGGCGGCGCCCCAGTTTTGCCAGCCCCGCCAGAGGCTGTAGAGAAGCCGCGTCGCCAGCGCGAGCACCACGAGCAGCGTCAGCCAGCGGTTGGCGGTGTAGTGCAGCCCGTCCGGCCCGTGCTCCCACCGCGTCAGCGCGATTCCCAGCAGGCCGAGGAGACCTCCCGCTGCTAATCCCAGCAGCGCCGCCTGAAATGCCGACGGCAGCCAGATCGTCGCGAGCGCGGCCATGAATAGAAAGACGCCGACGGAGATCCCCATCGTGACCAGATTCACCGTCGCCACCCACCCGCGGCCGCGCCGCCGCGCCGTCCCGGCGCGATATCGCTGCACCAGCGCCAGCGGCATCAGCAAAGGCAACGCCAGCAGCAGGAGGAACAAAAACGCAGGCACGAGCAGCGGCACGCCTCCAACCTACACGGCGGTCGAGCGGCTGCGAAGCTGTCCGGCTATCGCTTTTGCAACAGGCAGACCCGCTGGCCGCAGTCGCGCTCAGGTTCGTCGAGGAGCGTCAGACCCAGCTGGCGCGCCCAGACGGCGAAAAAGTCCGGCGACAAAAAAATGTCCATCGCCTTCGCTTGCCGGGTTTTCGCCGAGGCCACGTTCCCGGTGAAAGTTTTCCAATGCCGCGGCTCGTTGATGTCCAGGTATGACGCGACGATGACGCCGCCCTGCTTCAGCACCCGGGCCGCTTCCCGCAGATAGAGGAACGACTCCTCCTGCATCAGATGCGTGAAAACGGAAAAGAAACAAAGCATGTCCGCGCAGCCGTCGGCTTCGGGAATTTTCAACTCCGCCGCCGGCTCGAAGCGCCAGGACGGCTGCTGACATTTCGCCGCCGCATACTGGAGCATCGCCGGCACGATATCGATCCCGAGATAGCGGAGGGTCTCCCGATAGCTTGAACGCGAGAGCGCATACGCCAGCCGGCCCGAGCCGCAACCCACATCGATCAGGTAATGATTCTCCCGCAGCCCATAGCTTTCCAGTAGCTGGCGGAGCGTCTCGCCCATCGCTTCATAATCGCCTCCGACGGCGAGAGACATGGCGGTGTCGGGGTCGTGTTTGCTGAGCAGCCCCGCCATCATTTCCTCATAGGTGAGGCGCGCATTCGGCACGGCTAACGCCTGCTCGATCCGCGGCTGTCGAGCCGGAGGGCGTCGCGGGAAGCAAGCGGAAGGAACCTGCCTCCCGTCATCACCCCCGCTGCACCAGCGCCAGCGCCATCAGCCCAGGGCGAGCGCCAGCAGCAGGAGGAACAAAAACGCGACGAACAGCGGCGGGCTGGCCGCGGAAAGGGCACCGCACGCGATGCGGGCGCCGTTGTTCCGCGAACGGCGCGGTCGTTCCTCAGCGAATCCCGAGACTTCTGAGCAGCTCGTGATCGATCTTCCCGATGACGCGCAGTCCATGATCTCTGCGATAGCGCCGAACTGCCCGGCGGGTGTCGAAACCGAACTCACCGGTGTGGAGAGCGACGTAGTACCCGTGGCGCTCGAGCGCTCGCTACACCGCGCGCACTGTCGCGTCTCGTCCGACACTGTTGTAGGTGGCCTCGGCGGGGATGTAGCGCACATGGTCCACGCTACGAGAAAATCCATGCGCGGGCTGGTGGAGTGCAATGCACCCAAGAACCGCCAGGCTGAAGCAAGTGAGTGTTTTCATAAGGGAGGGGGTTGAGTTAATTGTGCCGAGTTACCGTCGCGCGATTAACCGCAGCCGCAACCGCCCACATCGGCGTATTGCTGCTCCTGCTCGAAGGGGCAGAAGGCAAACAGGCAATCGATTAAATGCGAAGAGCGCGTCGGAGGCTTTGCCATTCAGCGTGTGCGATGGTAATACGCCGGCACCCGCACTTCGTTCAGCGAGCCGGGGCGGAACCGCCATTTCCTGAAGGTGTTCTTGACCTCGCTGTCGGCGATCGCTGCTCCGATGGATTGCAGCACCTCGACGCGCGAGACGGTGCCGTCCGGCTGCACCTTGAGCAGAAATACACCGATGCGCAGGTTCGTGTAGCCAACAACCTCTATATTTGACGCAGGCGAGGGCGCGTGGAGCATCAGCGGCTTCACCTCGTTCGCTGATAACATCCTGCCTTGCGGCGTGGTGCCGGCGAGAACCGACTGGATGGCGTGATCCGGCACGCCCCCAAACCCGCCCCCGCGGATGTGCGGCAATGGCCCCCTCGGTGGCAACGTGAAGCTGATCGGCATCTTCACCCTGGCGGCTTCGCCGGGTTTAAATCGCCACTGGCGGAAGGATTGGATCGCGGCGTCGTCCAGGATCTTGTGCCCGGTGGTCTGCAGCACCTGCACGGCCGTGACGCGTCCAGACTTTCCGTCCACACTCATCAGGACAGTGCCGTTGCCGGCGAGGCCT
>JACCZQ010000475.1 GCA_013695905.1 Chthoniobacterales bacterium | reverse complement strand
CCCGGAGGGTGCGTCGGAATAAAGCCCGGAGTGGAGCGGCAGCGGAACTCCGGGTCGCTCGCCGGAGCGAGAGATGCAGCCCCCGAAGAGGGGCGACGGAGGTGTGGACATTGGCGAACGTGGTCTTCCGTCACCCGTTCCACGGGTTTGGATTTGTCGGCAGACCCTTATCCCGGAGTTCCGCTTTCGCTGCACTCCGGGCTTTATTCCGTCGCACCCTTCGGGCGCTCTTTGCAACGCTCCACCAGGGAGAGCGGTGATTTCCCTAGTCCTCGCTGAACTTATTCGCGATCAGCTGCTCCAGCTCTTCGAGCGCCTTGTCGGCATCGGGTCCTTCGCAGCGGATGATCAACTTCGAGCCCTGTCCCGCGGCGAGCATCATCAAGCCCATGATGCTTTTGCCGTTGATCTGCTCGCCTTCTTTCTCGACCCAGATTTCGGACCGAAAGCGGCTGGCGATGCGCACAAACATGGCGGCGGGACGCGCGTGCATCCCGAGGCGATTAACGATGGTGATTTCCTTTTCGACTTTGTCGCCGCGGCCGGTGGTGGATTTGCGATTCAGAAGCCCCATCAAGTTTCTTTCGTTGCCATTAAATTGAGCAGTTTTTCGTTGAATTCCAACG
Organism: Chthoniobacterales bacterium; assembly: GCA_013695905.1. GTDB lineage: Bacteria > Verrucomicrobiota > Verrucomicrobiia > Chthoniobacterales > UBA10450 > JACCTI01. The sequence goes on along the minus strand of JACCZQ010000475.1, from coordinate 2,393 downwards.
CGCTGTTCCGCCCCAGCGACTTCAGCTTTTGGTCCATCGCCGCCACTTCGATGAGACGCGCGGTGTCCCGGCCGGGCCGCACCGGAATGGTCATGTGCGGCACCTTCATTTTCAGGATTTCGTAGAATTCCTGGTCGAGGCCGACTCTATCCACTTCCTCCAGCTCCTGCCAGTCCTTTAATGTGACGACGAGGTCGAGCCGCTTCTCGATGCGAATGCTGCCGACGCCGAAAATCGCGGCGATATTGATGATGCCGATGCCGCGCACTTCCATGTGGTTGCGCGTGAGCTCCGGGGCGGTGGCGACAAGCTCGCGGCCCTCGAGGGATTTCACCCGCGTCACATCATCGGCGACGAGGCTGTAGCCGCGTTCGATTAAGCCCAGAACCGCCTCGCTTTTGCCAATGCCGCTCTCGCCGCGGATGAGCACCCCGATGCCGAGGATATCGACCATGCTGCCGAACTCCGTCACCGTGGGCGAGAAATCGACTTCCATGGCGATGGTGGCGGCGTTGATGAAGCGCATCGTGACCATGGGGGTGCGGAAGAGGGCGATCTCCTCTTCCTGCGCGACGGCGAGCAGCTCGCGATCGAGGTGCGCGCCGCGCGAGAGGACGAGGCAGGGAATCTTCTGCGCGCAGAGAGCGCGAAAACGCCGGCTGCGCGCTCTGCGGCCGAGGCTGTTCAGGTATGATTGCTCGGCCGCTCCGAGCACCTGGATTCTTTTCTCGGCGAAATATTTGTAGAAGCCGGAGAGGGCCAGGCCGGGGCGATTGATGGTGGGTTCGCGAATTTTCCGGTGAAACCCGACGCGTTGACCCTCGAGTTTGAGCTGCAATTCCTCGCCGTGCGCGCGATAAAAGCTTTCGACCGTGATAACCGGGACGTTCTTGCGCAACGCAATGCCTGACGTGATGGGCTGCTTGGCTGGTCGTTCGCTCATGCTCTTCCCATCCATATCGTGACTGCGGCTGCATTTCCACCATTGCTGCGTGCGCGGGCGTTTCTTCGCCGGCTGCCGTGCAAGCCGTTGCTGGTGCTGACCATCCTCTGCCTCACGCTGAAGGAGCAGTATCCCTTCTCGCATTTTCCGATGTACTCGAGCTTCAAGAACCGCACCTACTATGTCTATCTCGCGGACGGTGCGGACCAGCCGCTGCCGAGTGTGCCGACGGTGGGGATGAGGACGCCGACGTTGAAGAAGATTTATGATGGTGAGGTGCGGCGGGCGCTCCGCGAGTGGCGGGTGCGGCGGCCGGAGCTGACCGCGGAGCAGAAGCAGGCGATCGGCGGCCCGATTCTTGAGCGGCTCAAAAACTCGGCGACCGCGCCGCAGGTGGGGGAGGCGTTCCCGGAGGTGCTGCGGCTCTATCAGGTGGATATCAAACTCACCGGTGGTGAATTCCAGAAGCGGCGGACGTTGATCGCGGAGGTGCGATGAACTGGCGCGAGCTGCTGCAGCCGCGGCCGGTGGAGCACCACGCGTTTGAGCGGGTGGCGATGCGGGTGCTGTTCGCGTGGGTGGTGTGGCGGCATGTGCCCGGGTCGCTGGCGCATCTGGAGATCACGGCGCCGCATGGTGTGGCGCGGTGGTTTGATCTGCGGTTCTTGCTCGATCCGCAGGTTTACACCTGGTGCACCTACGGGCTGTGGGTGGCGCTCGCGCTTTATGTGCTGCGGATCGGCTGGTCGGTGGCGCTGCCTTACATGGCGGTGCTGAGTATCGGCGTGGGGACGGTGATCAATTCGCAGGGAGCGATCGCGCACTACCTGCAGATCGTGTCGCTGGTGCTCTGCGCGCAGACGGCGGCGCATTTCTACAGCCTGTTCGGGATTCGCGATTTGACGGCCGCGGCTTACCGCGCGGCGGCAGAGGATCGGGTGGTCCGCTGGTCACAGCAGGCAATTGTGGCCACGTATCTCGTCTCCGCTTTGACGAAGCTGCTGAAGACGAACGGGCTGTGGTTTTTCCAAAGCCCGCTGCTGGCGGTGCAGATCACGAAGACGAACGATCAGGATTATTACGATCGGCTCGACACCGCGAGCTATGAAGCGGGCGCGGCGGTCGCGGAGTGGATGGTGCAGAACCCGCTGCTCGTGGGGTTGGTGCTCTCGACCGGCCTGCTGCTGGAGCTCACTGCGCCGCTGGTGTTATTCGCGCGGTGGCTGGCGCTCGGGTATGGCCTGGCGCTGGTGCTGTTCCACATGACGGTTCACCAAATGATGAAGCTGAATTTTCTCTTCAACGAATACCTGCTCTGGATCTACCTGGTGAACGTGCCGTTCTGGATCCTCTTCGCGTTGCGCTTCGGGCAGCGGCGGATGGCGCGGGCGCCAGCGTAGCGCGAGCCTCTGGCTTGCGTGACGCTGCGGAAACTCGCAAGCCAGAGGCT
>JACCZQ010000473.1 GCA_013695905.1 Chthoniobacterales bacterium | reverse complement strand
TGCCTCTTCCGCCAATGTGAGACCGGCCGCGCCAACCAGGAAACTTGGATTCAATATTGAGCTCGCGCTTGAATCTCCTGCTCATGATCTTGATCCTGATCCTGCTCTTTCCCTAAAGCGCTGGATTAAGAGCAGGAGCAGGATCAAGAGCAAGAGCAGGAGAGGGGAACGACGTGGACGCGAAGAAAATTACGCGGCAGAGCAAATCGAATCTCGCCCTCGCCTTCTTCTCGTTAGACCGGGAGCGACGGGAGGACATCACCACGTTCTACGCGTTCTGCCGGATAGTCGATGATATCGCCGACGCGGAGGAGCTGAGCGTCCCGGAAAAGGCCGCCGCGCTCGGCCAGTGTCGACGGAGTTTACGCGCCGCAGGGGAGGGAGAGCCGGCGCTCGCCCCCGCGGTGCGAGGTTTGATGGCGAAGTACCCGATCACGCCCGAGATGCTCGAGGAGATCCTGGCCGGCGTGGAGATGGATCTCACCATCACCCGGTACGACACGTTTGAAGATTTGCGTCTTTATTGCTACCGCGTCGCGAGCGCCGTCGGTCTGGTCAGTATCGAGATCTTCGGTTACCGCAACCCCGCATGCCGCGAATATGCGGTGCAGCTCGGCCTCGCCCTGCAAACCACCAACATCATCCGCGACGTCGCGAAAGATCTGCGGATCGGCCGCATTTATCTGCCCCGGGAGGAGCTGGAGCAATTCGAATACACCGAAGCGGATCTGCAAGCGAGACGGTACGACCGCGGCTTCTGCCAGTTGATGGAATTCCAGGCGCAGCGATCGCGCGGGTTCTACCGCGCAGCAGCGGAACGACTCCCGGCCGAGGATCGCCGCTCGATGGCACCCGCCGAAGTGATGGGTGCGATCTATCGCGGTCTCCTCGCGCAGATGGAACGCGACGGGTTCCGCGTTTTTGAAAAAGATTACCGGCTGAATCGTTTGCAAAAAGCCGGCTATATTCTCGCGCAACGGCTCGGCTGGCGGCGCGGGTGAAGCGCACGTAAAACCCATCGCGGGTTGAATATGCGCGCACTTGGTGCCGTCAATCCGTAGTGAGTGTGGAAGTTCTGCCGCGTCGTTCGGGCGCGCGCGGAGTTTCACCGATACCACATCATCTATGAAAAAAATTACCTCAGTTATCATTGCAGCAGCCACAGGCTTCGCCGGGTTGTCTCTCACCTCTTGTGAAACCGCCACAGGTCGCGGCGCGGCGATCGGCGCTGGCACCGGTGCCGCGATCGGCGCAGTCGCCGCCGGCGGATCACGTTACGACCGCTACGACCGTTACGGACGTTACCGCGGCAGCCGCGGTGATACCCTCGGCGGAGCGCTCGCCGGTGCCGCCATCGGCACAGCAGCTGGCGCTCTCATCGGCGCAGCGGTGGACGAAAGCCGTGCGACCCGTTACGGCGACCGTCGGAGCGGCAGTTATGCCTACGGACGCAGTGTCGGCGGCGGCCTCGTCGAGAGCCCGTATCCTCCATACCAGACGTACGACCTTCGCGGCGTTCCGCGTGGTGGGCTGGTCGAGGATCGCGTCGGCCGCGGCTACTTCCGTAGACCGTAAACTTAGACTTCAGAAACTTGGAAGCGGGTTGATTCGGCAGCGCCGGATCAACCCGTTTTCTTTTGCAGCACGTCCACGAGGCCGCACGAGCGGTGCGGCGGCTTTGGGAGAGTGAATCAGAACACCCGCGGTTCCGGCAGGAACAGAAACGAGATCACGCGCCCGTTTTGAAACGAGACCGCCCGCTCCGGATACGAGATCACCGATGTCCGGCGATAGAACCACGGATCGTAAAACGGATCATAATAGGAATAATAGCGTCCGTAGCGTCCGCGTGGACCGAAGCCCCCACGGAGCCGTCCGTACCCGCCATAGCCATAGGCAAACGGCGGCGGATAATAATCACCGGCAGTCGTGCTGAAGTAGATCCACGTCTCGGTCGCGCGGCCACGGAACCGCCCCGGCCCGCGCTGATTCGGCGCGCCCCAGGCGATATAGACCGCGTCCTGCGACATCCCTTCGCGGATGCGGCCCTGCTGCACCAGCGCCTGGTCGGTCGGCGAGAGGGCGTTGAATACTTCCGGTCGCTCCGAGATCCGCGTCTGCGTGGTGGAGCAACTCGCCAGCAGCAGGCCGCTGGCGACGGAAAGGGCGAGCAACGCCCGGCGCAAGCTTTGTCGCTTCATGTATGGAAATTATCCCCCGCAGGAAGTGCGTCAACAATGATGCAGCACGCGGTGGCGACGGTGCGCCTGTAGCTGCGGCGCAATGCGCCGCACGGGTCTGTGCTCACGTCTGCGCGAGTGGCACGCACAAACCCGTGTCGCCCACAGGGCGACAGCTACAGCGCGGCGTGTTAGCAACGTGCGTGTGCCTTGTGCTGCCTTTCTCGCCTTTGACCTCCGCACCTGTCATTCCGACCGAAGTGGAGGAATCTCTTACGTCCTTCTGCTTCTGACGCGCTGAGTGCCGGGAGCATTAGAGATGTCTCGACTTCGCTCGACATGACAGGAGCGAGAGCACAACAACAGGCACGTGTGCGATCTTGGCAGCCTGCGCGCTGCACGACTGGAATGCCGTGCCCCGGATTTGGGTGGGTGTGATCCCAGTGCGCACGGGAGCGGCTTGGCACACCTCCGTGTCGCCCGCAGGGCCGACAGCTACAAGCGCGTGGCGCCTGCATGCCTCCTTGCTCACGCTGCCGCGTGTCGGTAACATTGGCATCAATGGAGGATCGCTATGGCCACCGCATTTCGTATTTGCGTGTCTCGATCACCGACCGCTGCAACGAGCGCTGCACCTACTGCATGCCGCGCGAGCTCCAGGAATGGCTGCCGCGCGAGTGAATTCTCTCCTTCGAAGAAACGCTGCGGCTGGTGCGAATCGCTGCACGCCTCGGCGTCCGCAAGGTCCGGGTGACCGGTGGCGAACCGCTGACGCGCCGCGACGTGGTGCCGTTCCTCGCGGAGCTGTCACGGATTCCCGGGATCGAGGATGTCGGCCTTTCCACGAATGGCACGTTGCTGACGAAAAGCGCCGCCGCGCTTCGTGCCGCGGGGGTGAGGACGGTGAACGTCTCGCTCGACTCGTTAGACCGGGAGGAGTATGGGCTCGTCACCGGCCGCGACTTTCTCCCGCGGGTCATCGACGGCATCGATGCTGCAGTGGCGGCAGGATTCGAGCAGATCAAGCTGAACTGCGTCCTCATGCGCGGCCGCGTGGAGCGGCAATTCGAGCCGCTGGTGGAGTTTGCCGCGGCGCGTGGATTGCTGCTGCGCTTCATCGAGCTGATGCCCGTGAGCACCACTGAAGTTCTTTCGGAAGAGCAGTTCCTGCCCGTGCGGGAGGCGCGGCGGCTGCTCGAGGCGCGGTATGGCGCACTCCTGCCGGAGCCGCAGTTCCGCACGAACGGCCCGGCCAGTTATTTCCAAATTCCCGGACGCGCGCAGCGGATCGGCTTCATCGGCGCGATGACGAATCTGCATTTCTGCGAGAGTTGCAACAAGCTGCGGCTCACCTGCGATGGCAAATTACGGCCGTGTCTCGGGAGTTATCTCGAGTTCGACATCATGAAGCCGCTGCGCGCCGGCGCGGGCGATGCCGAGCTGGAGCAGTTCTTTCTCGATGTGGTGGAGCGGAAACCGCAGCAGCACGATTTTCGCGACAATTACGTGCCCGGCCGCAAGATGGTGGCGATCGGCGGCTAACGAATGGCGCAGCTCTCGCACATCGCGGAGGACGGCAGCGCGCGCATGGTGGACGTCTCCGCCAAGCCAATCAGCGCCCGTGAAGCAGTGGCAGCAGGTCGCATTCTGTTGCGACGCGAGACGCTGGAGCTGATCGCGAGCAACAGAATTGCGAAAGGGAATGTCTTCGCGACGGCGCGGATCGCGGGCGTGCAGGCGGCGAAGCAAACGTCGCAGCTGATTCCGCTCTGCCATGGCTTAAACCTGAGCCATGTTGATATCGACATCGCAGCGACCGATGATGCGGTGGAGGTGACCTGCACCGCGCGCACCTCCGCGCAGACGGGCGTGGAGATGGAGGCGCTCACCGGCGTGTCGCTGGCGCTGCTCACCATCTACGACATGTGCAAAGCCGTGGACAAGAAGATGCAGATCACAGATGTGCGGCTGCTCTCGAAGAGGAAGATTGCGACAGAATGAACAGAATGGCGGCAGGCTGGCGGCAGTGACTCTGAACATTCTGTCAATTCTGTTTATTCTGTCGAAATGACGATCACCGTCGGCATTATCACGATCTCCGATCGCGCAGCTGCGGGCGAGTACGACGACCTCGGCGGGCCGGCGGTGAAGGAGGCGGCGGAGAAGCGGGGCTGGACCGTCGCGGCGGAAGCAATCCTCGCCGACGAGCTGCCGCGCATCCAGGAGACGATCCGCGCGTTTGCGGCCCAGGGTTGCGGATTAATCCTGACGACCGGCGGCACCGGCATCGCGGCACGTGATGTCACGCCGGAGGCGATCCGCGGCATCATGCGCGTGGAGCTGCCGGGGTTCGGCGAAGCGATGCGCATGGAGTCGTTGAAGATCACGCCGAACGCGATCCTCTCCCGCAGTCTCGCGGCCGTGGTGGAGCGTTCCCTCGTCATCGCGCTCCCGGGGAAACCTTCCGGCGCAGTGGAATGCCTGCACATCGTGGCAGGTGCTGTTCCGCACGCGGTGAAGCTGGCGCAGCGGGTGCCGACTTCCTGCTGATCTTGTAGCTGTCGCCCTATGGGCGACACGGATCTGTGCGTTACAGAAGGAACAACGTCCTCATCCCCGCCAGCCACATACCCGTGTCGCTCACAGGGCGACAGCTACAGAGCAATCTACATCGTCACTACGGTAATCTCGGGCCGGCAGTTGAACCGCACCGGCACGCGGTAGGTGCCGATGCCGGCGTTGACGTAAAGGGGCCCGCCTTCGCTTTCGAAGTAGCCGAGGTCGTAGCGGCCGACGCCGTAGGGCAGGACGAGGGCGCCGATGAACGGCAGCCGCACCTGACCGCCGTGCGAGTGGCCGGAGAGGATGAGGTCGAAGCGCGGTCCCTGCAGGCGATCGGCCATGACCGGATAATGCAGCAACAGGAGCCGGCGACGTGCGCGCGGTGGCCGGAGCGCGTGAATGCCGATGAGCGCCATGCCGACGATCTCCAGATCGTGCTGCTCCAGCACGGTGCTGCGATCGACGAGCCACTCGCCACCGGTAGCGGCGAAGGCGGCTTCGTAGTCAGCAAAGGAAGCGCCGCACCAGTAGTCGTGATTGCCGGGGGAGCCGTAAACCGGCGCCTTGATCTGGCGAATGAAATCGAGCGCGGCGGGCGCGAAGTCTTTGTGCTCCACCAGGTCGCCGGTGAAGCAGACGAATTGCGGCGCGAGTTCGTTGATGGTGCGGATGACCTCCGCCGCGTAACGCGTGTCGCCTTTGTAATGAAGATCGCTGAACTGCACGAAGCGGAGGTTTCCTCCGGGGTTGAGTTCGAGCCTGGTGAGGCGGAGGGCAGTGGGCTCGATGGCGGCGGCATTCACGCCTGCGGCAGCCGGCAGGGCGAGCACGCCGAGGGCGAGAAACTTGCGGCGCGTCATCATCGGCATCGCCTCACTATAGCAACGGAGAGGCGACACTCTTGTCGCGTTTCTCTTTTCGTGGCAGCGCGCTCAGCGCCTCAGTGCTGGAGTGGCCGTCGGCGCGGCTCAGGCCTGTTCGAGTCTCTCTTTTCTCACCGCGCCGGCCATTGAATCTCGTTCAACGTGGCGGTGTCGTAGAGGACAATTCGCTCCTGGTCGGTGGATCCTTGCTGCGCCAGAAGGCGGCGCCCGTCGGGCGAAAGCGAGGTGCGGTGCAGGTATTCAGCGATGCGCACGACGCTGCCGACATCCAGCTTGGGCAGCGTCAATTTCACGAGATAGTGATCGTATAAATGCTGGTTTGGAAAGGCGGTGTTATCGAGGGGGACATAGCAGAAGGAGGAGTCCGGCTGGAACATCACTTGGGCGATTCTGGCCGAGCCCAGGTAGTTGCTCGCCAGCTCGCCGGTCTTCGCGTTGTAGATGTCGAGACGATTGTCATTGCCCCACGTGAGAATCCATTTCTCATCCGGAGTCACGGTGGTGGCAGGTCCATCGACATCATCGTGGGGTCGTGTCTTGTAAGCCACTTTCGACGACGGCAGCTCACGCAGGTGCGCGTCGCCGCGCGCCGGAGTGATGAGGACGCGGCTTGATGTGCTGAGGAACTGCGCGCTGAGGCCATTCACCGCGACGACAGGTTTACCGAGCGGCTTGTTCGCCGTTGCGTCCCAGAGTTGGAGGTGCGCTTTCGGGCCGTTCTCGCCGGGATGATCAAACGTGGCGAGCCACTTGCCGTCGGCGGTGGCAGCGAACGCGAATTCGTAGGCGAGTTCGGCGGCGGGATGCCGCATTGGTTTGCCGGATTGTTTCCAGCTCTTCGCATCGTAGCGGGTGACGGTGCCTTGCCGGTCCAGCACGAAGCAATGTGCCCCATCGCGGGTGAAGAAAGCGGCCGGAGGCGCCTCTTCACCTTCGCGCGCCGGTGTCGGAATCCTGGCGAGCAATTGGCCAGCGCGGACTCTCCAGACGAACGCCTCGCTGCCACCGAAGATGATGGCCGTTTCGCCATCGGGTGAGAAAAGCGCGGGCGTTTGGAGGTCGTTTTTCAGTCGCGCTTTCAGGAGGGGTGAGACGGCTGCACCGGTCGTGCCATCGAAGACTTGTGCGCCGTCCTCGAAACCGATCAGCACCAGTTTGGCATCTGTGCTCATCACGTGATGTTCGGCTGGTTTGTCGAGCGGCAGTTCGCCGGTCACAGGAGTTCCCGTGGCTGCGTCCCAGAGGCTCACGCCTCCGTCCCGGAGACGCACGATCACGCGCGAAGAGTCGTGGTTGAAGTGGGCGTCCCAGACCCCGCGGAGGTCGCCGAGTCGTGGCGTCGGTGCGACTGGTGGAGGATTTTGTGCCGGGGCGGGGGTCGCAAGGCAAGATGTGCCCAGAAGAAGGAGAAGAGGCGAGTTCGCGCGCATCGCGGTAGATGCTACCCGGCGAGCGGCTTGCGGAGCAATGCTGCTGTTGAAGCGTTGCTCGCGCGGCAGGCAATGACGGGAGCGTGGCCCTCCAGAATGGCGTCAGCGTTTGGCGATCTCGCGCACTCCGGCGAGGAGCCGGTCGATTTCGTCCGCGGTGGTGTAGCAGGCGCAGCCGGCTCGCACCATCCCGTCGCGGGTTTGGCCGAGTCGCTTCACCACCGTCGTCGCGTAGAAGTCGCCGTTCGAGGCGAAAACGCCGCGGTCGGCCAGCTGCTGTGATACCTCGAGCGACGGAACGCCTCCGACGGTGAAGGCGATGGTCGGGGTGCGCGGAGCAGTCGGTGGCGGACCGAAGACCCGGACACCGTCCATCGCCGAGAGGCCGTTCCAGAGCCGTTCGATTAAGCTGGAGCCGCGCTCATGCAATCCATGAAACGCCGCCTGCAGTTTCTCCGGGCGTGTCGCACCCGGCGCCAATGACGCAAGAAAGTTGATCGCGGCCGCTGTGCCCGCCATCGCTTCGTGGTTCTGGGTGCCGGTCTCGGCACGTTCCGGCGCGGTCTTGGGCGAGGGGAGCAGCTTCGGGAAATCAATCTCCGCCAACAGCTCGTGCCGGCCGTAGAGGATGCCGATGTGCGGTCCGTAAAATTTGTAGGCGGAGCAGCCGAGGAAGTCGCATTGCATCTCCCGCACATCGACCAGCTCGTGCGGCGCGAAGTGAACGGCATCGACGAACACCTGTGCGCCGACCGCATGCGCCATCTCGCTGGCGCGGCGGACAGCGGTGATCGTCCCCAGCGCGTTCGAGGCAGCGCCGATCGCCACCAGCTTCGTGCGTTGGTTGATTTGCCGCGCCAGATCCTCCCAATCGAGTTGCCCTGTCTCCGGGATCATCTTCGCCACGCGAATCGTCACGCCGCGGTCCTGCTCCAGCGCACACCAGGGATCGATGTTCGCGTGGTGGTCCAGCTCGGTCACCACGATCTCGTCCTCAGGGCCGTAGCCGCGGCCGAGCGCTCGCGCCAGGTGGAATGTGAGCGTCGTCATGTTCGCGCCGAAGGCGACCTCGTTGGTCTGCGCGTTCAGGAAATCCGCCGCGGCCTCGCGGGCGCTGGCGATCGTCGCGTCCGTTTCGCGGCTGGTGGGAAATGCCCAATGCGTGTTCGCATTGCGCGCGAAAAGGTAATCGCTGATCGCCTCCACCACGACGCGGGGAACCTGAGTCCCGCCCGGGCCGTCGAAGTAGGCGACCGGTTGGCCGTTGTGAGTGCGGTTCAGCGCCGGGAAGTGGGCGCGGATTTGGTCAACGCCGATCATGGGAAATCAGGATGTTTTCATCCCTCCGGCACCAGCCGAACGATCTTGCCCGGCTCATCGTAGATCACATAAAGAAGACCGTCGCGGAAGCTGCGAATATCTCTAATCCGCCCTGTGCGCTCCAGCAGCGTCTCCTCCTGCGTCACCTTTCCGTTGTTGATGACCAGCCGGTGCACCTTCTGCAGGGCGAGCGCGCTGATAAACAGATTTCCTTTCCACTGCGGGAACTTGTCGCCGGTATAAAAATCCATCCCGCAGAACGCCGGGGAGGGCGTCCATTGCTTGACCGGCTGCTCCATCCCTTCCTTGTGCGTGAGGTCGCTGATCTTGGCCCCGCTGTAGTTGATGCCGTAGGTGATGACCGGCCAGCCGTAATTCAATCCGCGGCGGATCAGGTTCAGCTCGTCACCGCCGCGCGGCCCATGCTCGCTCGCGTAGAGCTCACCCGTGCCCGGTTTGAAGCGAAGACCCTGGATGTTCCGATTTCCGTAGCTCCAGATCGACGGCCGTGCCCCGCGCTGCTTCACGAACGGATTATCCGCCGGCACGCGCCCGTCGTCGTGCAGCCGGTGCACCTTGCCCTTCACGTTCTCCAGCTTCTGCGCGTTCTCCTGTTCGCCGCGATCGCCGATCGGGAAATACATGAATCCTTTTCCGTCAAACTCGATGCGATTCCCGAAGTGGACGCTGCTATTCGTCGCCTCCTCAGCGGGCGGATCGAAGACGGTCTGGATCTCGGTGAGCGCGTTTCCCTTTAGCTTTCCGCGGATGATCGAGGTGAGGCTGCCGCCCCGGAGCGGCTTGGAATAGGAAAGGTAAATCCAGCCGTTTTGCGCGTAATTCGGATGCAATCGCACGTCGAGCAATCCGCCCTGTCCGCGCGCCACGACCTCCGGCACGTTCGCGACCGGTTCCTTCTGCAGTTGACCATCTGCTCCGATAATCCGGAGACGCCCCGGCCGTTCCGTCACCAGAAAACGCCCGTCCGGCAGCATCTCCATGCCCCACGGATTGCGCAGACCCTCCGCGACGGTTTCGATCCTGAAGCTGTGCTTCTCGGATCGGACTGTGCTCTGCGCCGGCGCGACACAGACGCTGGCCGCTGCTACGGTCACAATGCATGGGACGACGCGATTCATACTCATGATAATCGTCTCCGCGACGTGGATTGCTCGCCTCCGCTGGACGGTGGTCCTCGCGGGCGCGTGCCTGTGCGCCGCCTGCGGGCCTGGCGAAGAAACTGTGGCGCCGCCACGCAGCGCGACGGCAGCTGCACCGGCCGAGCAATTCGCCGCCGGCGAAAAAGTGTACGAGATGCATTGCGCGCAATGCCATTACGCCGGCGAAGGCGGAGCGAACGCGCCGCCGCTCACGAACTCGCCGGTCGTGCTGGCTGCACCTGCTGCGACCTATAGAGTGATTCTGCAGGGGCAGCGGAACCGGAGCATTGTCGATGGACGGAAGCTCAACGGGATCATGCCGGCCATGGATTATCTGTCGGATGAGGAGATCGCTTCCGTGACCGCTTACCTGCGGCAGCGTTTCGCAGGGAAGAGCGAAACGCTGGATCCTGCTGAAGTGCGCAGCTTCCGGAAAAATTAACTCCCGCAGGGCGAGATAATCTCGCGCCCACCGCTGCGCCTCCGCCTGACAGAGCGACGAGAAACCGCTGCATCCAGAATCGCGTCACGGTTTATGCTTTACCTCGGCCTGGATTCCCACATAGATTTCCCGTAACTCGTACGCGCAGAAGCCGTAGTAGAGAATGAAAGGAAGCATGATTCGCCCCGCTGATGTCATCGGCAGAGCGAGACCTCTACTCATATGAATACCGAGGAATTGATCCGGTCCGTGCAGAAGGAGCTCGGGGTAGTCGTGGATGGCAGAGCCGGGTGGAGAGCCGCCCGGTGGTGCGACGCTTCAACGAAACCATCCTCAAATCCGCACCCTATCGCCACGCCATGGTCATCGACGGGAACGACGACCGCGGAATTGATTCCGGCATCATGAGCCGGTGACCAATTCGAAACATGCGGAGCCGGGTCGATGATCCTGATCCGGTGACGAAGCGGCCGTTATTCAGCCGTGATTGTGCGGAGTTCCAGATCGATGTGCCGGGCCGGCGAATGCTCTGGGTGCTGGTGAATCACTTCAAGAGCCGCGGCTACGGCCGGCAGAGCGACAATGATGCGAAACGCCTGCGCCAGGCCGAGCGGGTCTCGGAAATTCTGAAGCGCTTCAACCTCGCGAAAGATTGGGTCGTAGTAGCTGGTGATCTGAACGAGCTGCCGAGGTCGGCGTCGCTCGCGCCGCTACTGGATCGTTCGGGATTGCGCAACACCTTTGATCAGCTCCCGCCGGGCGCGGATCGCTGGACGCATCGCGGCGACGCCACCCCGAGTAAGAACGACCAGATCGATTGCCTGTTGGTTTCTGAGGCGCTCTGGCCGCGAGTGCAACAAGTCGGCATCGAGCGCCGCGGCATCTGGGCCAGCACGAAGAAGGTGCGCGAAAAATATCCGCCGCTCCCCACCGTGACGGGTGACACCAGCTCCGCCAGCGATCACGCCGCCGTGTGGGTGGACCTCGATCTCCGCTGAGGCGCTCTGGCGCAGGGCTCCCGTAAGCAGGTCATCCTGAGGCTGGCGAAGCGCGCCGAAGGATCCCGCGCGGGGTGTGGGGGCGCCGATTGGTGGAGGACGTTGTCGGCTCCGGACG
>JACCZQ010000427.1 GCA_013695905.1 Chthoniobacterales bacterium | reverse complement strand
TGTCGATTGCCACCGCCGATTTGCCGGTCGCGCGATCGCCGATGATCAGCTCGCGCTGACCGCGGCCAATCGGAATCATCGCGTCGATCGCCATGATGCCAGTCTGCACCGGCTGGTTGACGGCTTTCCGCTTGATGACGCCGGGAGCGATCTTCTCCAGCGGGTAGGAAGCTTCCGCTTTGATCGGGCCCTTGCCGTCGAGCGGCTGGCCGAGCGTATTCACCACGCGCCCGAGTAATGCTTTGCCGACGGGCACCTGGAGCAGCTTGCCCGTTGTGCGGGCTTCATCGCCCTCCTTCACGCCCGTCGGGTCCCCGAGGAGAATGGCACCTACTTCGGTTTCCTCGAGGTTTAAGGCGAGGCCATAAACGCCGCTCGAGAACTCGATCATCTCGTTCAGCATGACGTCGCTGAGGCCTTCGATGCGCGCGACGCCGTCGCCGGTGTCGCGGACGACGCCGACGTTGCTCTTGCTGGTGGAGGTCTTCAGCCCCGCGATCTGCGTTTCAATGTCTTCGAGAATGCTGCTCATAGTTAAAGGTAGCGCAAGCTTCCAGCTTGCCGGTTGTTCGTGTCGCAAGCCAGAGGCTCGCGCTACTATGTTCGGTTAAAGTTGCTGCTGCAGGCGCTGGAGCCGGTTCCGCACGCTGCTGTCCCAGACGTCGTTCCCCACGCGCACCCGCATCCCGCCAAGCAGCTCCGGGTTGACGATGAAGCTGGTGTCCAAATCGGAGCCATAGCGGCGTTTCAGGTTTTCGACGGTGCGGGCAGCGACTTCGGGGCTTAGTTCTGTCGCGGTTTCGATGGTGGCGGTGCGCTTCTCCACCTCGAGGCGGATGAGACGCTTGTAGGCGTCGAGCACCTGCACGTAGTTGCGCGGCTTTTTTTCGATCAACAAACTCACCAACTGCGAGACCCGGGCGCGGTCCAGCTGCCCATCGGAGAAGCTGGAGCGCAGAAGCTCCTTCGCGAGCCGGCGGCCTTCTTTGTTGATCTTCATTTCGCGCTAAATCAGGAAGCCATCTGCCGCGTTGCCTCTTCCTGGAGACGCCGCTGGTCGTCGGAGTTCAGCACCTTGCCGGTCACCTTCGCCGTCGTATCGACCACGAGGCGGCCGAGTTCGCGTTTCAGCTCCAGCATGGTGCGCTCGTGCTCGATGGCACTCGCTTCCCGCGCTTTCGCGACGATCTGCTCCGCGGCGGCGATCGCCTCCTGCTGCTTGCGTTCACCGACGATGGCGGCGCTCTCGCGAGCGTCCTCGATCATCTTCTGCGCGGCGACGTTCGCATCAGCGATGATTTCACGCTTACGCTGCTCCGCCTCTTCGAGCTCCTGCTTGCGCTTCTCAGCATCGTGTAGCCCTTCCGCGATCTTTTGCCGACGCTCTTCGAGCACCGCGAGAATCGGTTTGTAGGCAAATCTGCGGAGCAGCAGCGCCACGATCGTGAAGCTGATGATTTGCGAGAGGAAAATCCAGAGGTTGAAACCGAAGGTCTCACCGGTGGCGCGGGCGGTTTCCCCGAGCCCGCCGAGTTGTGCCAGAATAGGAATGTTCATGATCGAATTAGCACCGGAGCAGACGCTCCGGCGTAGTTATCGAACGAGGAACAGGGCGTAGAACACGATCGCCTCGGCGAGCGCGATCGCGAGAATCGCCTGCACGAGAATCGGAGTGGCCGCGCCTGGATTGCGGCCGACCGCGGAGGAGGCACCCATACCGATAAGACCGACGCCAATAGCGGCGCCGAGCGCGGCCAGTCCTACGTGAATGCTGCCGGTGATTTCTGCGAGTAGTGGTAGTATCATGGTTTTCTGTTTGGTTGTTTCTCCAGCCACTCCGCGGTAACCACGGTCAGATGGCCGAAATTCGTCAGTGGTGCGCTTCGTGTCCTGGTTCGTGGTGCTGCGCGATCAAAAGCGTGAAGACGGCGGTCAAGAGCATGAAGACGAGCGCCTGGACGAAGCCGACGAGCAGCTCGAGGAAATAAAATGGAATCGGGATCAGCCAGGCGAGTGAGGGCACGACGGTGCTCATCGATTCAAGCATGATCTCGCCCGCGTAGACGTTGCCGAAGAGCCGGAAGCTGAGGGAAATTGGCCGGAACAGGATCGAAACGATCTCCAGCCAGCCGACGATGAAGAAGATGGCGACCATCAGGAATTTCAAGAGGCCCTTGGTGTCGCCTTTCGCACCAAAAAGGTGACTGATCATGCCCATAACGCCGTTCGCCTGCAGGGCCCAGATAAACCAGCAGACAAAGAAAATGCAGGCCATCGCGAAGGTCAGGTTCAGGTCCGCATTGGCGCCGCGGAGCAGCGGGCGATCGACCTGAAACGTGCCATTGGCCGTGTAATGCCCCCAGCCGATGCTGCCGACGCCCGGCAAGAGGCCGAACCAATTCAGGAAGAGGATGAAGATGAACAAGGTCGCGAAAAACCAGAACGTCTTCTTCACCAGGTCCGGCCCGATCATGCCCTCGAGAAAACTGTAGAGACTCTCGACCATCCACTCC
>JACCZQ010000422.1 GCA_013695905.1 Chthoniobacterales bacterium | reverse complement strand
TGCTAGCCCCATTGCTTGCACCGGTGGTGACATCCGCGCATCACACAAGCCGACGTAATTCGAATCGCGAAGCAGCAAGTGGCAAAGGAGTTCGCACGAGCAGCGCGCACATGGAGCCCAGATTACGCGCTGATCCTCGCAAGCGCGCTCCGCCGATATGAAGGATTATCTTGCTTGCATTCTTGCCCACCCTCAGAATCGAAGCATGAAGCCGCTTAACAATTCTCGCCGCTTTCCCACTCCTGTTTTTGGAATGTGACACGAGGGCACAATCCGATAATCTACCAGAGGCGGCAAAGCCATCGCTGGCTGAGTCAGGCGATCCGTATTCCGACTTCAATCAGGCCCAGATCGCGTGTTATGAAGGCTCTATGAAGGCGTGTGACTCAATTTGGTTAAGCGACCGGGTCTTAATGGACTCCTGGTTGGGCAAGTACGGGCGGACGTGCGGCGGCCGCGTTGATCTCCGCGCGATTAGGCGTGCGAACCTCACCTGTGCTGAGGCTTTCCCGGGTCACTGATAGCGAAAACTAACAAACTGGCAGCTCCCAGATGAACTGCTGTAAAAACGTCCGCCACCGAGACTGCACTATTCGGTGTTTATATCGCGATGACGATTACATCTAGGCGCGATGCAGCGAACCGCTGGCCGCACTGCGTCCTAGTTTTCGATGACTTTCATACTTTACATGCAGCCACACGCGGTCTCGCCAGCGGTCGCTGATCTTGTGTCTCGTTAGGCCACTCGACGCCTGTGAAGACTTCAATGACCACGTTGTCTGAGATTTACAGTTTCCGCGCCGTTGGTGACAGGCTTGGCACTGCTGGCCAACCCACACAGCGACAGTTTTCGATGATTCGCGAGGCCGGCTTTGCGGTGATCATCAATCTCGCCCTCCCGACATCGGATAACGCTCTGCCAAACGAGGGGAGCGTTGTTACTGGTCTCGGCATGTTCTACATCCATATCCCCGTAGATTTCAAAACTCCGAACACACAGGATTTCCGAGCTTTCTGTCGAGTGATGGAGGCGTTCTCTGATCGGCCCGTGTTTGTCCATTGCGCCGCCAACATGCGTGTTTCTGCATTTGTATTTCTCTATCGAGTGTTGCGTCAGGGCGTCCCCATGTCTGAGGCTGAGTGTGATCTGCACGCGATCTGGCGGCCGGATGAGGTATGGAGTCAGTTTATTCAGAGTCAGCTTACGAGCAATGAACCCGTGGCCTAACCCTGAAGTTTCGTTCCGGCGAAGCCCGGAATGAAACTGAATGTTGAACAGCCCGGTCGAGCTAAAGCAGCCCGTCGTAGCTCTTAAGGTAAGTTGCTTTTCGCCCTGGGGAGACAGGCGTGCGGGGGCGATGGGAGCGGCAAAACTTCCCGGCGGCCAACGCCTTGCGCGTCTCGAAAGGGGTCCGCGTCTCGAAAGGGGTCGGTCCGTGCATATGTGCAAACGCTTTGAAATCGCTCCGGCTTCATCGTAGACGGGCTGCGGATGTTGAAGGCCACCCGAACCGCGTAACCTGGCCAGCATCTCCTAGGCTACCCTCTGAAATCACGTCGCTCTGCACATATGCACGGACCTCTTCGTCGAACAGCAAAGTGCCGGAGGCACGACGGAACAAAGCCCGGAGCGACGCGCAGCAGAGCTCCGGGTTAAAATCGCGTCGGTGGAGCAAAGCCCCGGAGGGGCTGACGGATCGCGACGGGAGTGAAGGTGCAGCATCGCAAACGTAGGCCTCGTTCCGTCGCCCCCTTCGGGGGCTGGTGCTCTGCGCGTGGCGGGCATAGCCGGAGTTTCGCTGGCGCTGCACTCCGGGCTTTATTCCGTCGCACCTCCGGTGCTGGCGCTGGCGCTGCCCTGGCTGGAGGTGTCGTTAGGCAGAAACTTCGCGCGCTGGCTTTGGCGCAGGAACGACGACGCGGAGGCCGTGCTTACGAATTGCGAATTCGACGGGGCAGTTCCCGATCAGCTCGCCATCCACTTCCACCGGCACGGCGCCTTCGCTGACGACGCGTAGCGAGGTGGTCTGGAAATACTCCACGTCCGGCGAGGTGATGTGGGAATTGAAGAGTACGTCCTGCAGGTAACGCATCATTTGCAGGTAGCTGAGGCCTTTGAAGACGAGCACGTCGAGGCGGCCGTCGTCGATGACCGCCTGCTTGAAGAACGGAAAGGGACCTCCGTAGAAGCGGCCGTTCCCCACCAGCACGAAGGAGCCTTCTTCGGTCACCGCGTCGGGTGATTCGATCTGGAGGCGCGGCGGCTGGCGGGTGGTGATTTGCGCGGCCGAGACGAGGTAGCTGAGGGGCCCGAGCGTTTTCTTGAAGGCGCGGCTGGTTTCCTTCACCACCTGCGCGTCGAGGCCGACGCCGGCGAGTTGCACGAAGTGTTTGCCGTTGGCGCTCGGGAGATCGACCGCGCGGGTGTGCCCCTCCTGGATGATGCGCCAGCATTCGCCGAGATTTCCGGCGGGCAATCCCAGCTCGGTCGCGAAGACGTTCATCGTGCCGAGCGGCAGCAGGCCGAGCGCAGCGGAGGTGCCGGCGAGGCCGTTCACCACCTCGTTCACGGTGCCATCGCCGCCCGCCGCCACCACGCAGTCGAAGCCCTGTTGCGCCGCGGTCCGCGCGAGCGATTCAGCATCGCCACACCGCGTCGTCGAAAGGAGCACGGCACCTTCCGCGGTCGATTCCACCCGGCGGCGGAGACGCTTCGCCCGCTCGCCTCGTGCGGCAGGATTCAGGATGACAGCAATGCGTCTCAATGGTGACAGGAGCGGGCGGGGCTTTGATCTTTTCTTCAAACAGGCGCTGCGTAACCTTCCGGCGTGAAAAAGGCGACCCGTCTGACGCTCATCGTGGCAGGCGTGCTCCTGGGGCTGGGCATCGTGGCGCTCCTGGCGGTGAATCTTTATGTGCAGTCACACAGCACACAAGCCCGGATTCAACACGAGCTGAGCCAGCGTCTCGGCACGCCGCTCCACATCCAGCGCATCAGCGTCACGCCGTGGTGGGGACTGAAACTTACCGGCATCACCATGCCGCAGGAGGATGGCTCGGTGGAATCCGCTTTTCTTCGGGCGGACACATTCCGGCTGCGCGTGCGGGTGGCGTCGCTTTTCGCGCGGCGGCTGGTGATCACGGAAGTGTCGTTGATCAACCCGAAGGTCGTCTGGGCGCAGAACGACGATGGGAAATGGCGGCTGCCGGCGTCGCTGCGACTGGAAGAGGAAGCTCCGGCGGCCGAGCCGGAGCGCGTGCCGGGCAGTCCGGAAATCGCGGCGGCTCCCGTGTCGCCGGAGCCTGCTCCGGATTCCGCGCTGGTTCCGCCAGAGCCGGAGGAAGACCCCGCGCGTTTCACCCCCGAGGTGCGCCGGGTGAATCTCACCAACGGCAGCTTCCGCTTTCTCGATGCCAACCGAAACCCTGTCGCCACCTTTGAGGGGGTGCGGTTTCGCTCCGATTTCCGCGACGCCACCGCGGTCCGGGGGAATGCCAGCATCGCGAAGACAGCGCTGCGCAATCGCTTCTATCTGGAGAGTCTGCAATCGCCGATCAAGTACGACCCGACGGAGCTGGAGTTCTCTGATATCCGGGCGCGCGCCGCCGGGGGCGAGATCACGGGCCGTTTCAAAATGAACCCGCTCGAGGCGGACTCGCCGTTCCAGGTCACCGTGAAATTTCGCGAGCTGCACGCGGATCAGATCGTCACCGACGCAGGGGGGCCGGTGGGCATGGTGGAGGGACAGATCGAAGGTCACCTCGAGGCGTTTGGCAACACGGCCGACCCGAACGCGCTGAGGGGTGCAGGCGAGATCGTGCTGCGCGATGGCCAGCTGCGGCAATACAGCCTGCTCGTGGCTCTCGGGCAGCTCCTGCGCATCGATGAGCTGAAGCAGCTGCATTTCGACCAGGCGCACGTGAAGTATCGCATCGAACCCGGGGTGGTCACGATCGACGAGCTGCTGCTGACCTCGCCCAACATCCGCCTCTCCGCCGCCGGCACCGTCCATTTCAACGGCCGGCTCCGCCTGGAGTCGCAGCTCGCGATTAACGAACGCATCCGCGAGCAGCTGTTCCGCCCCGTGCGCGAAAATTTTCTCCTCATCGGGGAACCCGGATACGCTGCGGTAAATTTTCAAATCTCCGGCACGCTCGAGCGTCCGCGGACAAATCTCGTCGACAAAATCGTGGGCCCGGAGCTGCGGGATCTCGGCGGTGTCTTGAACAGCTTGTTAGGCGGCGGCAGGTCGGAGCGCGTGAAACGAAAACAACGCGCAGCAGCCGCAGCTCGGGAAGCCGCGGCAGCAGCCGCCGGGCCGACACCGCTCGAAGTACCCGTGCCTGTGCCAGTGGAGACCATGCCCGCGGCCGATGCCGTAAAGGACGCCACGCCGGTGCCGCCGCCCATCGAGCCGCTCGCGCGGGACGAGGAGCCATGAGGGTGATCGCCGGGAGCGCCGGCGGAATTCGACTGTCGGTCCCCGAGACAGACGTGCGGCCCACGATGGATCGCGTGAAGGCGGCGATCTTCTCCAGCCTCGGGGCCGGGATGATCGGCGCGCGCGTGCTCGATCTCTTCGCCGGCACCGGCGGCCTCGGGATTGAGGCGCTGAGCCGCGGCGCGGGCTCGGCGACGTTTGTGGAGGGAAACCGCACCGCCGCGCTCGCCATCGAGCAGAATTTCATCCGCACGAAATTGCGCGGCCGTGTCTGGATCAAGGACGTTTTTGCGTTCCTCGATTCACCGCGGATGGACGAGCGCTACGATTTCATCTTCGCCGACCCGCCCTACGAGAAAAGGAAAGGCGGCGGAGAGTTCTCGCGGTTGCTGCTGGACCACGAGAAGCTTCCGCAATTGCTGGAACCGGGTGGCATTTTCGTGCTCGAAAAGCGTCCGGCGGAGCAGCTCATCTCGACCGGCTTGTGGAAGATCGTGCGGGCGCGCACCTACGGCGCCACGGAGGTGCTCTTCCTTAAGCGCGCCGATGCGCCCGACGGAATCCCCGTAGCACAGTCCGTCCCGGCTGTGCGGCCGCCGGGCGTCCCGCCTGGCGAATCTGACGCGCAGCAGCCACCGCCCTGATGATCCGGCTCCTCTACAATCTCCTTTTCCCGTTCGCGCTGCTGCTGTTCCTGCCGGCTTACCTGCTGAAGATGCGGCGGCGCGGGAACTATCGGCGGAATTTCGGACAGCGGTTCGGTATCTACAGCGCGGAAGTACGGGCGCGGCTGGCACAGCAGAACCCGATCTGGATTCACGCCGTTAGCGTCGGCGAAGTCGCGATCGCGTTGAAGCTCGCGGCCAAGCTGCGCGAGCTGCAGCCGGCGTTCGAGTGCGTGCTGACCACCACCACCACGACCGGCTTCGCGTTTGCCGAGAAAGAAGCGCAGCCGTGGATGCTCGTGATGTACAACCCGCTCGATTTCTGGCCGGTGGTGCAGCGGGCTTTTGGTGCGATTCGCCCGCGCCAGATTATTCTCGTCGAAGCGGAGGTGTGGCCAAACCTCGCGGCGACCACACGTGCGCGCGGGATTCCCATCGCG
Source organism: Chthoniobacterales bacterium (assembly GCA_013695905.1). Taxonomy (GTDB): domain Bacteria; phylum Verrucomicrobiota; class Verrucomicrobiia; order Chthoniobacterales; family UBA10450; genus JACCTI01. The sequence continues at coordinate 1,881 of JACCZQ010000422.1, read as the reverse complement.
CTGGTCAACGCCCGCTTGTCGCCGCGGTCCGAGCGCCGCTTCCGCCGCTTCCGCCGTATCGTGGCGCCGACCTTCCGCTGCCTCGACCTCGTCTGCGTGCAGGAGCTGGAAGACGTCGCCCGCTGGGCAGCGCTCGGAATTCCGCGCGAGCGAATCCACCCTGTCGGCAGCATCAAGTACGATCCCACCGAGGCGCAGAATGCCTCCTCCGCGCCCGCCGCCGCTCTGCAGAAATTCGGCATTGATCCCGCCGAACAATTGATCCTCTTCGGCGGCAGCACACATCCCGGCGAAGAAGAAATCCTCGCGCAAGTATTCCTTCGGCTGCGGACGGAGTTTCCCTCGCTCAAATTAATCATCGCTCCCCGGCATGTAGAAAGAACGCGGGACATCCGCACGCAACTCGCCCAGCTCCACCTGCAGGTGCTGCTCCGCAGTGGGACGCCGTCGCCTTTTGATTGCCTCCTGCTCGACACCACCGGTGAACTCAGGAACTGGTATTCCGTTGCGACCGTCGTGTTCATCGGGAAAAGCCTTACGACGAACGGCGGCCAAAATCCCGTGGAGCCGATCCTCGCCGGCAAGCCGGTGGTGTTCGGGCCACACATGGAAAATTTCGCGCGGCTGGCGCAATCACTCGTCGCCCACGACGCGGCCCTCCAGGTCCCCGATGCCGAGGCGCTCGCCCGCCACTGCGGCGACCTGCTGCGGGATGCAGCCGCACGGCAGCGCCTTGTCGCAAACGCGGAGCGCGTCCTGGCCTGTCACCGTGGCGCGACAGATCGAACCGCCGAGTTGCTGATGTCGCTGAAAGCGCGGTCGCAGACTCGCCCTTGACCTGCCGCAAACTACTTGCAAGGCGTGTGGGTGCTCCAGATATTGCCCCCGCTCCTGACCCTATCGTCCAGAGGCCTAGGACACCGCCCTTTCACGGCGGTAACACGGGTTCGAATCCCGTTAGGGTCGCTTCTGCGTCAGGCGCGCCACTATGTCGACACGTCTTCTCTTTTTCATCTGCTTGCTTGCGACTGCGGCTGTCCCTTGCGCCCAGGCGCAGGAACTCAAACGCTCCGGCACGTTTCTCGTCGCCCTCGATATCGGCCATTCCCCGAAAACTCCCGGTGCCTACAGCGCGCGCGGAGTTCCTGAGTACGAGTTTAACAAACGCATGACGCGGCTGATCGCGGCCGATCTGCGGCAGCAGCCGGGTGTGTCGGTGCTGGTGGTGAATGAATCCGGCCGCGAAATCCCAATCCTCGAACGCGGCGACGTAGCGAATCGCGCCAAGGCCGATCTCTTCCTCTCGGTGCATCACGATTCGGTGAACGAACGCTACAAAGTGACGCGGCTGCTCGAAGGCCGGATGGCGCGGCTGAGCGAGAAATTCCACGGCTACTCCGTCTTCTTTTCGGACAAAAACGCGCAGCCGGGGCCGAGTTTCGAATTCGCGAAGCAACTCGGCCGCGCCATGCGGGAGCAGGGGATGGTGCCGACGGCGCATCACGCGGAGAAGATCCCTGGGGAAGGCCGCGATTTCGTGGTGCCGCAACACGGCGTCTACCGCTTCAACGATCTCCTCGTGCTGAAACGCGCCCGCATGCCTGCCGTGCTGCTCGAGTGCGGAGTCATCGTGCACCCCGAGGAAGAGGCGGAGCTGAACACGCCCGAGCGCCAGCGAAAAATTGTCACCGCAGTCCGCGAGGCCGTGCTGGCGATGCGAGCGCTGTAAGCCGACGCGGCGCCGTGAGACGTCGTTCCGGCCAAAAACATCGCGCATCGGCGGTGGCGACGTCACCCCCCGCCGGGTCGGGGGACCCGGCCTACATCTCACGCGTGAGTTGCCATCGCTGCGGCCGCTTGTCGCCGGGTGGTCAACAGCCG
>JACCZQ010000419.1 GCA_013695905.1 Chthoniobacterales bacterium | reverse complement strand
GCCTCGCCCCATTCGGGCCGCTCCTCGTCCCAGTAGCGCATGACCTCATACATGCGCCGCCCATACACGACCCCCGCCAGTCCGCCCACATCGTCGATGAAATGCCGGAACAGCGCCGGATCGGGCGCGAACGCCATATGGTCCACATACCCGTCCAGCGACGCGTTCAACGCAAAGATCAGCTTCCCCATGCAAGCGCCTCCTCCCGCCGCAGTCAGGACCGAAGGCTACGGCGGATCGCGCGGCTCGACAATCCAGCGGCGCGCGCCACGATCGGTGGACCGGAGCGGGGCGGTCGAGATCAAAGATTGTCTTCACGTAATTACTCACCTCCCTGCGCCTGGCGATTGCTTGGGTTGCAGCGGGCCGGCTAATTTCACCTGAATCGGGCTGCGAGCAGGGTGTTGGCGAGTTCCAGGTCGAACTCGTTCGGGTCGAACTCTTCATCGATCCAGTCTGTCCGTTCGGCGTGTTCGGGATGGGAGGGATCGGCCAGGATGGCGAGCAATTCGTCATAGCCCCCGACGCCGCCGCAATCCTCTGGCGGACAGTTGCGCTTTCCTGCGATGCAGACCGGATAGGCTTGCCCCTCGACCGCCGGAACGCGTTTTTCGATGAAGATCGCGTGCTCCCAATCGTCGCCGAAGTCATAAATATATGTGAACCGGGCGATGCCGGATCTCGTCAACCTGCCCAGAGTCACGCGATCTTCGTCGGCAACGTCGTCGACGATGTCGCGATTGCCGTACTGCTCGCCGCCAATGTCGAAGAGATGTAGGTGGCTGTCATGCCAACCCATCGCCGCCTGGATCGCTGCGTGCAGGTCGCCCAGTGTCATCGTGGAGGCCACCAGCAGCCGACGCCAGATCGGCGGCTTCAGGCCCCGCAGCGTCACCTTCAGGCTGAGGACGCCGTTGCCGGCTGAAGTCTTCGGCGTGCGGGTCATGATGACGCCTTCCCATCCTGTTTGGCATTGGACATCGGGAGAGAACCTCTCACACTGCCATGATCTGCGCGATAAGACTGTCAATGCCAAGAGGACGGCGACGGCGCGGTCTATGTGCCGATGGGCAGCGGCAGCTCATCGAGGGTGATGCGGATGGCGTCGATCGCCCGGATCGATCGTCGGCGCGCGCTTTCAACGACGGACCTGATGTCGGCGTAGAGGGCAGCACCCCATTGGCTTCGGAAGCCGTTGGTGATCTTGCGATAGACTGCGCACGGCCGCAGCGACCGTTCCGAGCCGTTGTTGGTCGCCGAGAGGTCCCGGTTCTGGACGAAGACGAAGAAATGGCGGCGGCACTTCCTGATCATCGTCTGCAGCTTGATGCCGGCCTTGTGGCTCGGGGTCAGCGCCATGAGGCGGTCGAGGCGGCGGTCGAGGTCGGCCTCGTGGCTCTTCAGTGTCGCGTCGGTCAGACGGTCGCGGCGCCGCCCGATGGCACAGGCGCGTTTGAGCAGACCCTTCAGGCCCGGTGCCGAGACGGCGTCACCCGCGTCGATGGCGTATTGCACGTCGCGAATGAGATGCGAGAGGCAGACCTGATGCTCGCGAGTGGCCCAGCCCATCTGGGCGCTGTAGCGGTCGGAGATCCAATAGTCCGGGCGATGATCGCCGAGGAACCGCTCCACCACCGCCTTGGAGCGGTGCTTATCGGCGACGAAGACGGCGCTGTCGGCATGATGGAACACCCACAGCCACCAGTTCGCCTTGCCGACCCGCAAGCCCGTCTCGTCGGAGGCGATCGCCGTGCCGGCGAGCAGCCGCGCCTTGATGTGCTCCGTCACTGCCGCGAACGGCCGGGCAGCCGCGGCGAGGATGTTGACCAGCGCGCCCTCGCTGATCTCCAGCCCGAACATGTCGCTCATCACGCCGCGCAGCCGCGCCAGCGGAATGCCCTGCACCGAGCGCAGGTAGATGACGAAGGCGCGCAGGTTCGGCCCGAACGGCGATCCCCGCTCCAGTCCCGCCGGCGGAGCGGCCTTGAAGCGTCCGGCGCAGCATGGGCACACCCCGCCATGCAGCAATACCCGCGTCACCTCCGGCTCGATCATGGGAATCTCGACGCGGTCGTATTCCTCGCAAACGGATTGCTCCACGCCGGACACGTCGGCGCCGCAGCCCGTGCAACTCATTGCCAGGACCTCCCGCTTCGAGGTCGGGTTGGGGTGCAGGGCACGATGGCTGCCAGGATGCGGCTTGGCCTTCGACTTCGGCGCCGAGGACCCGGACGGCTTCTGACCCTTCGACGGCGGCACGCTGGAATTGTCGGGGGTCTTGGGCGGCAGGTTCAGCCTGGCCTCGAGTTCGGCCACCCGCGCCGTAAGCACTTCGATCCGCGCCATCAGCGCGGCAATCAAGGCGTCCTTGTCGGGCAAATCAGTAGGCTCGGTCACCTACACGTTGACTCACATCCGCGAGTCCGACGCAACCGAAATAATCACCCCGCCAAAACCGCCCCGTCAGCAAACCATTCAGCGCGCGGGGGGTGAGCAATTACAGATTTATGATAATCGGGAGCGCGCTGAGCGTCGTGGCGACTACCGCACTCGCTCAGTGAAGCCACCAGACTACATAGACATCTGTCACTTGAAGACTTTGCGCAGTTGCGCGCCTGCCAAGTCCTGAGCCTCCTTCGCTTCAGGTACTGCGCCGGTCATGCCGAAGAACTCGTGCGTCACGCCGTTCCAGTTTTGGTAGGTGACCTCGACACCCGCCTCGGTCAGCTTGTCGCGGAGAAGCGTGCCGTCGCTGTTCAGCGGATCGATCTCTGCAGCGATTATGGTGACGGGGGGCAGTCCGCTTAGATCAGCGGACCCGACAATGTCGATCCGAGGGTCTTTGGCGTCTTGATCCTTGAGGTAGTTATCGAAAAACCATGCCATGTCTGCCTTGCCCAGCGGTGCAGCATTTTGGTTGGCGATATAGGACGGTGTCGTCATGTCGCTGCCGGCAATCGGATAAACGGCAACGACTGCATCGGGCAGCGTCAACTTCTGATCACGCGCAGCGATCGCAGTGTCGATCGCGAGGCCGCCGCCTGCGCTTTCTCCGACGATAGCGACGCGGCTGGTATCTGCGTTCCACGTCCCGGCATTCTCGACAATATCGGCGTATGCGGCCACAGCATCGTCGTGTGCTGCCGGGAAACGATCTTCAGGGCCCTGACGGTAG
>JACCZQ010000395.1 GCA_013695905.1 Chthoniobacterales bacterium | reverse complement strand
CCATTTCTTCGAAGCCGTCTTAAACGTCTGTCATTCTGCGCGCAGCGAAGAATCTCTGACCTGGCATGTGAGGTGTGCGAGAGGGGGAAAGGTCGGAGATGTTTCGTTACGCTCAACATGACAGTTGAGAAAGGCGACTTGTGAGACGCGCGGGGCCGGAATCCATCGCTGCTCTTCGCTGGAGCGCTCCGCTCGCGCAGCGGTGAGCCGCGAGCACGTCAAAGTGCCGGAGGCACGACGGAATAAAGCCCGGAGCGACGCGCAGCAGAGCTCCGGGTCTATGCAATCGGAGAGAGCCAAACCCCCGGAGGGGGTGACGGAACGCACGCGCGACAACAGGCTTAATCGCGCGGACGACACGCCGCGTCTATCCGTCGCCCCTTTCAGGGGCTCGTGCTCAGCGCGTCGGCGGTTCCCGGAGTTTCGCTCCCGCTGCACCGGGCTCTATTCCGCCGCACCTCCGGTGCTCTGCGTAGCTGCGGCGGCTGCTCTGCGCGTCTGCGCGGATGCGGGTGACGAGATGCCCGCCTACGAGACGAAGCTCAGATCACCACGCGATGGCGCTCGCCACCCGCCTAACGACTGCTTCCGTCGACGTGTGGCCGATGCAGTTCTCATTAGCGTCGATGCAGGAGCTGTCTCTTTGCCGCCGGATTCCAAATGAGCGGAGCATTGCAGCGCCCCCTCCGTATCACTCGCGAGCAGCTCCGGTGGCCAGCAGCATTGGCAAACCGGGAAGCCAAGCTCCGTCGCCAGCGTCGCCTTCGCGATGCGCAGATCGCGCTCGATCGTGGCGAGGAAATCCACCAGCACCGTCCGCTGTTTGCCGGAAGTCGTAGAGATATTCTCGCGCGCCGAACGGAGTTCCTCCGGCAGGAGAGTGAGCGAGATCAACGCGGAATGAAGAGCATCGGAATCCCTAAGCTCCGATTCTCCACTGCCTTTGTGACGGCAGCGTGACCGCTGCGTAGCATTTGCGTGAACTCCGCTCCCGGCAAGCGATGGTCCACAGCTCAATCTCTGGCCAAGGCCTCGCGCAGCCCGGAGGTGCGCACCGTCCGCCGCGCCACCGCGGCGCGGAAGATCTCCTCGTTGCACCACAGCTCTACGCCCGAACGCGCGCGCGTGATGCCGGTGTAGAGCAGCTCCCGCGTCAGCACAGGGCTTCCCTTCTCCGGCAGCACGAGCAGGAGCCGGTCGAACTCCGAGCCCTGGCTCTTGTGCACCGTCAACGCAAACGCCGTCTCGTGCTGCGGTAGCCGCGAGGGCAGAAAGCGCCGCAATTTACCTTCGGCAGAAACGAAGAACGCGCGCAGTTCACCGCCCGCTTCCGGGTCGGGCAAAATGATCCCGCTGTCGCCGTTGAAGAGTTGCAGATGGTGATCGTTACGGGTGATGATTACCGGCCGGCCTGAATACCACCCGCTGCGCGGCGCGAGCAAACCAGCCTCGGCCAGCACTTCTTCGGCTAACGAGTTCAAGCGTTCGACGCCGAACGGCCCGTGCCGCACCGCACCCAAAATGCGAAACTGCTGCAGCTCCGCGAGCGCCGCCGCCGGATCGCTCGTGCGCAAGTAGCCGCCGTAGCCCGCAATGATCCGCTCCCGCAGGGCCGTGCTGAGAGTCTCCGGCGCGGGAAGTTTGTTCCAGTGCACCTCACCGTCGGCCGGCTGCAGCGCCCGGAACGCAGCCTCGGCATCACCGGCATTGATCGCGCTGCTCACCGTGTAAATGCCACCCGTCTCCGCGAAGCGGTAATTCCGCTGCAGCTCCACCACACTGCCGTGCAGTGGCGAATCTTTCGCCTCCGCGGCTTCGCAGATATCGGCGAGCACATTCCCAGCCTCGACCGATGCGAGCTGATTCCGATCGCCCAGCAACACCAGCCTCGAGGTGAGCGGCACCGCCTCGACGAGCTTCGCCATCAACGCGAGATCGACCATCGAAGCCTCATCGACGATCACCACGTCCGCGGTGAGCGGCCGCTCCGCATTGTGCCGGAAGTAAGGCGAATCCGGAATCGTCCCGAGCAGCCGGTGAATCGTCGTCGCTTCGAGCCCGCTCTCCCGCAGCGCATCGCTGAGACGCGCCGCCGCTTTCCCAGTCGGCGCCGCCAGCGCTATCTGCAATTCCGCACCATCAGGCTGCGCGCGCAGCAACTGCAGAATCGCACGAACCGTGTGCGTCTTCCCTGTGCCCGGTCCGCCGGTGATGACCGAAAAATTCCGCGTCACCGCATTCGTTGCAGCGAGCTCCTGCTGATCCTTCAATTTCCGCTTCGGCGACTTCCCACCGGCGCGAGCCAGAATCGCGCGCGCCAGCTGCTGCTCGTATTCCCAATAGCGGCGGAGATACAGCCGCCCGTTCTGCAGCACGAGCGGCGTAAACTCGGCTCCCGATCCCACGGTGCAGCTCGCCGGCAGCTCCACCATTGGGATGCAGATATTCCCCTCCGCTCGCCGTCGGCTCACGAGCATCGCCGCCTGCCGCAGCTCCGGACATTTCGCGCCATGCAGCCGCTCCACAAACTCGCCAAACTGCCGATCCAGGGCGCTGAAACTCGTCTCCTCGATCATCGCTCGAACACCTCGCTGAGTTCCTCCACGAGCGCGCGATCGAGGCGCTGGTGGTGCACTCCGTTCGTGGGTTGCGCCGGATCGATGCCGCGCAGGAAAATGTAAAACGCGCCGCCGAAGTGCTGCTCGTAGTCGTAGCCGCGTTTCCGCACCCGCAGGTAGCGATGGAGCGCGACCGA
>JACCZQ010000392.1 GCA_013695905.1 Chthoniobacterales bacterium | reverse complement strand
TGAGGCCGGTGTTCTGCCGCAGCATGTCGCGCGCGCCGCTGGCGTAGATGCCTTCGACGCCGTCGCGGATGTCGCTCCAGCCGGCGGTGCCGACATGGAGAATGGAGGCGAGCACCACCAGGAAAAGGAAGAGGGCGTGGCGAACAGGCGGAGGCGGGAGCGCCTGCGGCTCGAGCAGGGTTGCGTCTAATCCGTAGGTGTGAGCGCCAGTGGCCATGGGGGTTTTGGTCGTTAGGCGCGAGGGGGAGGAGCAGGAGCAGGAGCAGGAGGCGCGGGGCGGTATTGATTCCACTCGTCGGGGAGGCGCAGGAGTTTTGCGGCGGGCATTTGGACGAGGGCCAGCATCTGGCGGCAGGTGGCGATCACGGTGTTGTCGCTCGGGCGCACGATTTTGAAGGAGCACCAGAATCGCACCCGCTCGAGGCGATCGAGCCAGCCTTCGATGATGAGCTTGTCTCCGAGTTTGGCGGCGCGGCGATAGTCGATCTCGGTGCGAACGACGACGGGGTAGCGCTGCTGTTCCGCCATATCGACGAGTCGCATGCCGAGCTGCTCCGCGAGGTGGGTGCGGGCGATCTCGATCATGCGCAGGTAAGCGATGTTGTGGACGACGGCGCCGCAATCGGTGTCGAAGAACATCACCTGCAATTCTGTGCTGATGCGGGGCGGCTCTGGGTTCATTCAGGAAGATGAGGAGGAAAGACAGAATGAACAGAATGGAAGAGGGGGTCTTTTCCCCATTCTGTCGATTCTGTTCATTCTGTCTGAATCCCTTTCGGTGCGACGCGCAGCTGGTTGAGAACGGCGGCTGTTACTTCGTCGGCGGTGACGGCTTTCATGCAGCGGAAGTCGATGGGGCATTCGCGCAGGAAACAGGGGCTGCACTCGACGTGATGTCGGATGACCTGGTGACCGTCGCCTAACGGGCCGGTTAGGCGATGCTCGGTAGAGCCGAAGATGGCGATGACCGGCACGCCGAGCAAGGTGGCGAGATGCATGGTGCCGGTGTCGTTGGTGAGGAGGAGGTGGCATTCACGTAGCTCGGTGATGAGCTGGTCGAGGGTGGTTTGGCCGATGCGGTTGACGCATTTGTCGCCGAGCTGCTCCGCGATCGTGGCACCGTTTTTCGCGTCGGAGGAGGTGCCGAACAGCACCCATTGCACGGCGTTTCCGGCGGCGATGGCGGTGGCGACTTCCGCAAAACGCTCGGGCAGCCAACGCTTCGCGGGTCCGTATTCGGCGCCGGGACAGAGGGCGAGTTTCACCACGCCGTTCTGCGGCAATGCGGTAGGCGTGGGAGCGGGTGGGGCTTGGCTGGTGAGATCGGCACCGAGCGTCTCCGCCAGGTGCAGGTAGCGGCGCACCTGATGCCGGATCGGGCCGCGATGCTCCGGCTCCGGCACGATCTGGTTGAGCAAAGCCGCGCGATGATGGCCGGCGAATCCCACCCGCCGCGGGATCCGGGCGAGCCACACCTCGAGGGCGGTGCGGAAGGAGTTCGGGAACAGAACGGCCACGTCGAAGGGCTGCTGCCGCTTCAGGGTGGCGACGTCCCCAAGAAGTGAGCCGCCGAGTGGCAGCACTTCGTCCACTTCAGGGATGAGTTTCCAGACGACGGTGAGTTTCTCCGGCGCGGCGACGGTGATGTGGGCATCGGGACGGCCGCGCTTGATCGCGCGCACGGCGGCGGCGCTGATGATGCTGTCGCCGAGCCAATTCGTGCCGCGGATGAGGATGCGGAACGGCTGCAGGCTGGGCGTGTCGGGCGGCAGGTGCACACCGCGTTTATAGCATTGGAGGAGGAAATTGGGGCGCGGAGTTTTCCAGCGGTTGTGGACCCAGAACCAATCTTCGGGGGCTTGGCGAATCTGCCCGGCGATGACGTGGTTGGCGCGGGCGGTGAGGGTCTCGACGGATTCGCCTAACGAGTCGAAGCGCGGAAGAAAGACCATGCGCCAGCGGGCGGGGCCGGCGGTGTAAACGGCGGCCGCCATGAGCGCGGCGCCGGTGCGTTTGGCGAGCAAGGCAGGGAGCGGGGTGGTGGAGGCGAGTCGCCCGAAGAAGGGTGTCCAGAGGCCGTGGTCGCCGGCATGTTGATCGCCGAGGATTCCGATAACGCCTTTGGCGCGCAGCAGTGCGATGGCTTTGCTGAAGCCGTGCTGGCGATCGAAAAGCTGGACGCCGGCGCGGGCGCGGGTGGCGCGCACGTGGGCGTCGATGTGGCGATTGCCGAGCGCTTGATAAACGGTGCTGAGCGGCACATGGCCGAAATATTTGGGGAAGAGCTGCGCGAAGATTTCCCAGCTGCCGAGATGGCTGAGCACGACCACGAGCGGGCGCCCGGCGCGGATCTGCTCGTGGAATAGTTCCGCGTTCTCGAGCGTGACACGTGCGGCGATTTGATCGAGCGACATGGCGCCGAGCTTGACGCTGGAGAGGAGATTGGCGCCAAGGCGTGCGAAATGGCGGCGCGTGAGGCGACGCAGCGCGGCGTCCGATTTTTCGGAACCGAAGGCGATCTGCAAATTCCGGAACGTGAGGCGCCGGTAGCGGCGGGAAACGAGCCAGGCACAGAGCCCTAGCGTCTGGCCGAAGACGTAGATGACGCGCAACGGGATGACGCTGACGACGGCGCAGGCGGCACGGTAAAGAAGATAGATGCCGAAATCGAGCATGCAGGAAAGAAGCGGCAGCCGCCGCCGGTGGAGCGCGGGAGCGTAATTTTGCCTGCGACGGGCTTCAATCAATATAATGTCGGTGTGTTGCACACGGCCGGTCATTCTGTTCGCGCGGATTTTGTGCGCATGCTCGCGCAGGCGTTTGGCGGGGCGCGGTTGGTGATCGTGGGGGTGCCGTCGGAGGAGCTAGCGGAGCAAATCGCGCACGCTGGCGTGGAGGCGACGGTCTGCGCCTCGGCGCGCGAACTGGCGGAGCGGCGGCCGGCGAACGGACGCGAGCCGCTGGCGGAGGTGGCGGTGTGGGTTTATCCGAAAACTGCAGCGGAGGACGCGGCGGACCTCGCGGAGCTGGTGCGCGTGGCGGAGCAGATCGTGCTGGTGCCCGGCCCCGGAGCGGAGGTGGCGAAGCGCCGGCCGCAGCTGGTGGAGAGCCTGCGTGAGCTCGGGTTTGCGCCGGATTATGATTGCGATCTGGCGGCGGTGGAGAGCAGCGCGCTCCGGATGGTGCGAGGGGCGAGCGCCGGCGGCGATGCGCTGGTGCCGGCGGTGGAGTCGGCCTTTGCGCGGTTAAACCAACGGATGCGGGGACTGGAGCGGATTCTTCGGACCCGGATGTCGGAGCTGGAGGCGGCCGATCTGCACATCGCTCGGCTGGAGGAGAAGGTTCTCAGTTTAAAGGAAACGAAGAGGCAGCTGAAGCTGTTAAAACAGGAGAAGCAGGAGCTGCGGAAATGCCCGGAACGGAAGATCGGGCAGGTGATCCTGGCGCCGTATCGGTTGCCGCAGAAGCTGTATCGCGAGATCGAGAAGCGGCGGCAGCGGCCGGCGACGGTGGAGCCGCGGCACAGTGTCGATTCGCCCAGCGAATACCAGGCGTGGCTGGCGCGCCATCGGGTGACGCCGCAACAGGTGGAGGCGATGCGGCTGGCGGTCCGGAGTTTTCAGCATCAGCCGCTGATCAGCATTATCACGCCGGTTTTCAATACGCCGGTGTCGTGGCTGCAGGCGGCGGTGGATTCCGTCCTTGCGCAGGCTTACGGAAACTGGGAGCTGATCCTGATCGACGACGCTTCGACGGATGTCGGAACGCTGGCCGCGCTGCCGATCTTCGCTGCGACAGATCCGCGGGTGCGGCTGACGCGGTTGGCCAAAAGCGGCGGAATTTCAGCGGCCTCGAATCGGGGGCTCGAGGTGGCGAAAGGGGAATGGATCGGGTTGCTCGACCACGATGATCTGCTGGAGCCGGATGCGCTCTTTCAGACAGCGAAACTGCTCCAGACGCAGCCGGACGCGGATCTGATTTACTCGGATGAAGACAAGCTGACGGAGCAGGGCTTCGACGCGCCGCTCTTCAAGCCCGATTGGTCGCCGGATTTCTTTCTTTCCTACAATTATCTTTGCCACTTCACGACGCTGCGCCGCGCGCTCGTGGAGGAGGTGGGCGGGTTCCGTCCGGAATTTGATGGGGCGCAGGATTACGATCTCTTTTTGCGGATCGTGGAGCGGACACAGCGAATTCATCACATCCCGCGGGTGCTGTATCACTGGCGCCGCAGTGCGACTTCGACTTCGGATAATATTCGGCGCAAACCGAAGGCGCTGGAGGCGGGACGGAATGCGATCGCGGAACATCTGCGGCGTCGCGGGGAGGCGGGGCATGTGGCGATCGACTGGCGCACGCATGCCTACTGGGTGAAGCGCGAGGTCACGCATCCGCGGAAGGTGTGCATCATCATTCCGGCGCGGGACGGCATTCCGCTGCTCTCCCGTTGCGTCGAGAGCGTGGTGAAGAAGACCAGCTATCACGACTACGAGATCGTGATGGTAAACAATGACAGTCAATCGGAAGAAGCGCGGGAGTATTTCTCCCGCACGCCGCATCGGGTGCTCCATTTCTCCGGACCGTTTAATTTTTCGGCGATCAACAATGTGGCGGTCGAAGAGACGGAATGCCCGTGGCTGTTGTTCCTGAACAACGATGTGGAGATCATCGAGAGCGAGTGGCTCAGCGCGATGGTGGAGCACGTGCAGCGGCCGGAAGTGGGCGCAGTAGGGGCGCGGCTGCTTTACCCGAACGACACCATCCAGCACGCGGGAGTGGTGCTGGGCGTGGGCGGAATTGCGCAGCATGCGTTCCGGGATTTTCCCGCGGAAGATCCTGGGGTCTGCCGTCAGCTGCAGGTCACGCGGAACTACAGCTCGGTGACGGGGGCGTGTCTGCTGACACGGAGGGAGGTGTTTCACGAGGTGGGCGGCTTCGATGAGGAGCGGCTGCCGGTCACCTTTAATGACGTGGATCTTTGCCTGAAGATGCGGCGGGCCGGTTACCTGATCGTTTACACGCCGTTTGCGAAGCTGTATCACCACGAGTCCGCGACGCGCCGGCGCAGTGTGGAAGCGCGTGAGACCGAAGTGATGCGGGAGCGGTGGGCGGAGCTGCTCGTGCGCGATCCGTATTACAATCCAAATCTTTCTCGCGAACGGGCCGACTTTTCGTTAGGCGCGTAAGTGGCCTGCGGAACAGAATTGATCGAGGAGCGAAAAGGAGCCATAAC
>JACCZQ010000316.1 GCA_013695905.1 Chthoniobacterales bacterium | reverse complement strand
CTCGGATGCGTCAACGCTTCCGCCAGCAGCAGCGAATTGCGAAACTTATGACCGATACGTTCCTCGAGCGGATTCACGAAGAGATCACCTTACCTGCCATGGCGCCGCATTTCCAGAGAGCAGCCATTCTCATTCTTCTCTTCCTCTGCTTCTTCTCTCTCTTTGAAATAAGGTGAGAGATTAAGAGGGAGAGGAAAAGGTAGAGGAAGAGTTATGGCCATCACCGCTGCTGATAAATCGCCAGCGAAGTGACAAGATCCAGTGCCCGTTGCATCACCGGATCGCGCGGCGGCAACTTCTCACCCGTCGGGCCACGACGCTGCGCCGCTTCCATCGCCTCCAGCTCCGGATTCCGACCGGCGAGCAGCGCCGCCTCGTTCATGTGACGGCGTTCCGTGTCGTAAACAAACGGCCCCATTCCCTTTTCCACGCTCTCCTGAAACACCGCCCGCTTGTCCGCTGGCGGCATCTCCACCGGCAGATCCGGCTTCAAACCTCCGGGAAACAACGGCCGCCCTTCCGGCAACACCGCTTCCGCCACCGCCACCCTCAGCACGCGACCGCCGTTCAGCGGGAGGTCGGCATACTCAACCGCGCGACCAGCAGTCGCCTGCCCGATAACAAGCGCCTTATTGTGCAGCCGCAGCGTGCCCGCAATCGCCTCGCCCGGCCCGGAAGTATCGCCATCCGTCAGCACAATCATCATGCCCTGGTAGGCCGGATCACGATCCGAGAGAAACGGCCGCTCCTGCTTCACCGCCGGTTTCCGGAGGGTAAACAGCGGCTTCCCGCGCGGCGTGAATCGCTTCGCAAACTCCGCCGCCGTCGCAAAATCGTTCGTGGAAGGACTGGCGCGGAGATCGACCACCAGCGCATCGATTTTCTTCGCCGCAAATGCCTGCAACGCCGCATCCATCGCCTGCAGATTTGCCGGCGTCAGCGCGCCAAGTCTCAGATAACCGATGTGCTCGTCCAGCACCTCGGAGTAAAACGGATGCGCCGCCTCGGTGGGATCCGCGGGGCGTTGCGGGAGCAGCATCACCCCGCGACCCAGCCGCGCCAGAATCCCCGCCAGCATCGCACGGTTCAGCTCCGCATCGTTGAGTGCGGCCGGGTTGATGTAATTGCTCTTTAACAATTGCACCGCCTGCTGCAGATCGGCGGGATTCATGGCATCGATCAACGAGGAGGTCGTTGGAGCGGCGGCCGGTGCAGGCGTGGCGGCGGGCGTGGCTGTCGCCGCGGGCGGCGTTTGCCCGCTAACGGACGACAACGTGAGCCACAGCACGCTCGTGCCTAACGATAGAAGGAGCCGGAACATCACAGGCCTGCGACGTTACCGCCGCTCGCTGGAACAGCAATGTCCCCGCGGAAATGCACGCCTTCGAAGCTGATCAGAGCCACGGCTTCGTACGCGCGGCGCCGCGCCTCCTCCACCTCATCGCCCAACGCGGTGACCGCCAGCACCCGCCCGCCAGCGGTCACCACTTCGCCATTCCCATGTCGCGTTCCGGCCTGAAAGATCTGCACGTCCGGCAATGCAGCAGCAGCTTCCAAGCCGCTGATCGGCTTCCCCGTTTCGTATTTTCCGGGGTAACCGCCGGAGGCCATCACCACCGTCACCGCCACCCGCTCGTCCCATTCCGGCTGCACCTCCTGCAGCCGGCCGTCGATCGTCGCCTCCAGCAGATCGAGCAGATCGCTCTTCAGCCGCGGCAGAATCGCCTGTGTCTCCGGATCGCCAAACCGGCAGTTGAACTCCAGCACACGGGGACCTTCCGCAGTCATCATCAGGCCGGGAAACAGCAGCCCTGAAAACGTGATCCCGCTCTGCGCCAGCCCCGCGACAAGCGGCTGCATCACTTCGCGCTCGAACGTAACTTGTGTCTCGTCCGACCAGTTGTCGGCGGGACTCACCGCTCCCATTCCGCCGGTGTTCAGGCCTTGGTCGCCATCGAGCACGCGCTTGTGATCACGCGCCGTCGCCAGCATCCGGTAAGCGCCACCACCCACGAACGCGTGCACAGAGCATTCCGACCCGCGGAGAAACTCCTCCACCACGATGCGACTCCCGGCCTCGCCGAACTGCCGCTCGTCCATCATCGCGTGAATCGCAGCTGCCGCTTCGGATTGATCTTGCGCGATCACCACGCCTTTACCGAGCGCGAGACCATCGGCCTTGATCACCACCGGCGGCTGCAGCGTTCTACAAAAACGCAGCGCTTCCTCGCTGCTCTCGAACGTGCCGGCATTCGCGGTCGGGATGCTGCATTGCCGCATCAGCTCCTTCGCAAAGATCTTCGACGACTCCAAACGCGCCGCCGCTTTCGTCGGACCAAACACCCGCAGCCCCGCCTCCATCAAGCGATCCGCCAAACCCGCCGCCAACGCATCATCCGGCCCGATCACCGTCAGCCCGATCGCCTCCCCGCGCGCAAACTGCACCAGCTGCTCGAGTTGATCCGCCTTGATCGGCACGTTCTCGCCCACCGCCGCCGTCCCCGCATTCCCCGGCGCGCAAAAGACCCGCTCCACGCGCGGCGATTGGCGGAGCTTCCACGCCAGCGCGTGCTCCCGCCCGCCGCTGCCGACCACCAGCAATTTCATCGTTCCGTCACCTTCACCCGCGCATCGTAGCACAGCTGACCAGCCCCACGCGTTTCTGCTGTTCAGCAGCTGATGAATCTGTTACGCAATTCGCAACCCTCCCCCCGATGAAACTCCCTCTCTCGCTTGCGCTGCTCGGCGCCTCCGCGTTCTCCGCTGCGCAAGCGCAGCTCACCGATTTCCGCACGTTTTACGGCGAGCGGTTCAGCCCCGCGCCGTCGGCGATCCGCGCGCCCCTCAAGAACTCCGCGCCCGATGTGCTGCATCGCTGGAATCAGATCGCGACCGATGCGAGCGGCCTCGACCACACGCCTGTGGCGCCGGGCGAGAAGCGCGTCTTCGGCGAGCAGCTCGGCCCCGGCCGCGCCAGTCGCGCCATGGCCATCGTGCACATCGCGATGTTCGACGCGCTGAACTTCGCCACGGGCGGCGGTTACCCCTCTTGGACAGGCCATGATGGTCCACCTGCGGGTCCGATCTCCGCCGATGCCACCGTCGCCCAAGCCGCGCACAACACACTCGTGGCGCTGTTCCCATCGCAAGCGCCGCAATTTGCCCTACGCCTCGAGGAGCAGCTGCAACTCATCGCCGGCACGCCGGAGGAGATCGCCACCGGCCGCTGGGTCGGCGCACGTATCGCGCGCACGCTGCTGCAGGAGCGCGTGCAGGACGGCGGGGAGGTGGCGGAGCCAATGCTCGGGATCGGTCATCACACGAGTTCGCTCGCGGGACATTGGCGGCAGGATCCGATCAGCCTCATCCCGGTCGCGCTCGGCGCTTATTGGGGGGATTGCCGCCCGTTCGTCATTCCGTCCGGAGCCAAATTCCGCCTCCCGCCGCCGCCGGCCATGACGAGCAGCGAGTACACTGCCGCCTACGACGAGGTGAAGGCGCTCGGCGGCGACGGCACCTTCACCCCGACGATACGGACGCCGGAACAGACGTTCATCGGCATCTTCTGGGCTTACGATGGAACCCCGAGCCTCTGCGCGCCGCCACGTCTTTACAACCAGATCACGGTGCAGCTCGCCGACCAGCGTGGTGTTGCCGGGCTCCAGCTGGCGCGTCTCCTGGCGCTGGTGAACATCGCCATGGCCGATACCGGCATCGCGGCCTGGGATTCAAAATACCACTACGATGTCTGGCGGCCGATTACCGGCATCCGCGAGTCGGATGAAGGCACCGGCCCGACCGGCAGTGGTGACGGCAATCCAGCAACGGTCGGCGATGTGACGTTCATGCCGCTCGGGGCGCCGGCGAGCAATCTCACCGGCCCGAATTTCACGCCGCCGTTCCCCGCTTATCCGTCCGGTCACGCGGCCTTCGGCGGCGCGTTATTCCAGACGCTGCGGCGGTTCTTCGGCACCGATGAGGTGGCGTTCACCTTCGTGTCAGACGAATTCAATGGCGTCACGCTCGGCAACAACGGCATCGTGCGACCCTACCTGCCACGCACCTTCACCACGCTGTCGCAAGCGGAGGAGGAGAACGCACGCAGCCGGATTTATCTCGGGATTCATTGGTCGTTCGACGCCACGCAGGGAGTCGCGCAGGGACGGGACGTCGCCGATTACGTTTTCGACCGCGCGTTCGCCGCGAAGAAGGTGGACCGCGCGGCGCGGAAGTAGCGGCGCTTGCCTGCTGCACCCGCTGTGTCCCGGATTTTCCTGCTCTCGCCCGCCTACGCCGGTGGCCAGCGCGCGCGCATGATCATGAGCGAACGGGCGAAGTTCCCGCTCGCGCTGCGCCTCCGTGGTGAGGGAGAACAGCCGACACTGGGCGAGGTGTTCGCCTTCCTCAGCGGCCTCTATTTCCGCGGGAAACTTGCCTACGCGACGGCATTCACCGCCGATCGCGCGGGAAGTGCAGCGCTCGTGATTACGCCGAATCGCGGCCTGCTGCCGGTGGACCTCCCGATCGGAATCGCGGAGCTGCGGGCGTTTGGGGAGGTTGATATCGCGACCGACGATCCGCGCTACCGCAAACCGTTGGAGCGCGACGTGCGCAAGCTACGGAGAAGCCTCACGACCGACGCAAGGGTGGTGCTGCTCGGCAGCATCGCGACTGGTAAATACGTGGACGTGCTGCTGGAAAACTTCGGGGAGCGGCTGCTGTTCCCTGGCGATTTCGTCGGCCGCGGCGACATGAGTCGCGGTGGATTGCTGCTGCGCTGTGCGGTGAACCGACAAGAACTCGAGTACATTCCGGTGCTCGGCGCGGTGCGAAAAGGAAAACGGCCCCCAAAGCTGGAGCCGCGCCGCTACACCTAAACGCTGCGGCGCACCGTGTGCCCTGTAGCTGTCGCCCTATGGGCGACACGGGTATATGTGCCCACTACGCGGAGTCCCGTGTCGCCGACAGGGCGACAGCTACAGAGCCCGTGTGCTATCCTTGCGCCATGCCGCTGAAGCCGCCGCTCCCGCCGATGGAGGCGAAAAGCGTCGCTGAAATCCCAGTCGGCGATGAATGGCAATACGAGCCGAAATGGGACGGCTTCCGCTGCATCGCCTTCCGCGCCGGCGATGAGGTTTACCTGCAGTCGAAAGCTGGTCAGCCGCTGGCGCGCTACTTTCCCGATGTCGTGAAGTCGCTGGTGCAGCTCAGCGCGAAACGGTTCGTCATTGATGGCGAGCTGGTGATTCCGGTGAACGGCGCCCTCTCGTTTGATGAGCTGCAGCTGCGGCTCCATCCGGCCGCGAGTCGGGTGCAGAAGCTCGCCGCCGCGCATCCGGCGATGATGGTGGTGTTTGATCTGCTCGGCGATCCTTCAGGCAAGTCGCTTCTGTCACTAC
>JACCZQ010000307.1 GCA_013695905.1 Chthoniobacterales bacterium | reverse complement strand
CCGGTCGTGACAAAGAAGTAGGTTGTTCCCATCGTCAGATTGGTAGTGAAGCCCGACAATCCGATGCTGGGGTTATCGTCATTGCCGATCAGGGCATTCATCAACGGAGTGCTCGGATTGAAGCTGTTGACGTAAAGGAATGTATAATTGTCCCAGTTTAAGGGCACCGTCGCGACGCTCTGAAAGACGTAGGATCCCGTCAGGCTGACGGTGAACGAAATTGCGCTCCAAGGCACGGCAGTGGCAAGTCCAGAAAGGGCCGTGGGTGGATTATTGCCATTCGCGACCGGGCGATTCCAAAGAGGCCCGCCGACAGTCGTGCCGGTGTAGGTGACTGTGTCCGCTCGTGAGACAGACACGAGAGACACGAGCGTCGCGCATAGCGCGAGCAAGAGAAGGCGCTGGGGGAGAGATCTATTCATACCGCTTGGGATCAGCTGCTTCCGTGCCAGAAACAGAACAGTTCAAGTAAGTCCCACATCGTCAGATACTTATGTTCAATCGACAGGAATTGAACCGTCTCTCAGTTGGCGCGATATGTAAATTGTTCCGACGATTAACGCTTGCTGGTGAACCTGCAGCGGGTGCCGCATTCGTCGGTCCTATGCCCGCGGATGCGCTTCGTCGTAGGCACGCTTCAACCGCTCAACGGTGACGTGCGTGTAGATCTGGGTCGTCGACAAGCTGGCGTGGCCGAGGAGCGCCTGCACGCTGCGCAGGTCGGCTCCACCGTCGAGCAGGTGCGTGGCGAAGCTGTGGCGGAGTTTGTGCGGACTCAGAGAAATCGGGATCGAAGTGTGGCGGAGATATCGCTTCAGGATGAGCCAAATCGAACGTGGCGAGATGCGGGTGCGCGACTTATTCAGGAACAGCGGACCGCTCTGCACGTTGGCAGCGGCACGGTATTTCGAAACCACCTCCAGTGCCGGCAGGCCGACGGGACAGACGCGCTCCTTTCGCCCTTTGCCGAGCACCCGCACCGACTCGGTGTAGATGTCCACGTCCGCCACATTCAGCGACGCCAACTCGCCCAGGCGCAGGCCACTGCTGTAGAACACCTCCATGATGGCGGCGTCGCGCAGCGGCATCCATGGCGGTGCAGATTGCGGCTTCGGCACCCGCAACGGGGCGGAGAGCAGCTCCTCGATTTGCTGGGGTGTCAGGACAAGCGGAAGGCGTTTCTCCGCTTTCGGCAGCTCCAGCTCACGCACGGGATCGCGGAGGAGGGCTTTCCGCTCCACCAGAAATTTATAAAACGTGCGAAAGGCGGAGAACTGCAGCCGGATGTAGGAGCGCGCCTGCTTCTTCTTCATGGCGCTGAAGAGATAATCCCGGAAGTCGTCAGCCTCGCAGGCCAGCCACGGCTTCTGGAGCGAGGCTTGAAACGCGCTCAGCGCCTTCTGGTAGGCGGTGATCGTGCGCGGGGAGGAGTTCCGCTCCACCTCCAGGTAACGCAGAAATTCCTCCGCGAGGACATCGCGCGGCGGCGATGGCGCAGGTGGAGCTTCTTCGCTACTCCGGTCTTTCAACGGTGAGACGGCCGAGGGCCGCCTGCGCGCGGCTGTCGCGCTGGCTCCGGAAAATCGGCGGCGGATTCGTGGAGATCACCTGATAGTTCCGCAGCATGAACTCCGGATAGATCCCGTTGCTGGCCGGCTCATAAACCCGTTCGCCAGTAAAATTCCCGATGAGCCGGTACTCATAACCATTATCGAAGCCGAACTGCTCCCGCGCCCGGTCCGGCGCGAGCTTCTGCGTCTCGTTCATCATCACCAGCTGCGCGCTGCTCCACGGCTGCCCCGGCCGCCGCACGTAGCCCCAGAACTTGAAGTCGCGTTTGTAGTAGCGCCGGCCGATGTAGTAATCGCCGGGCGCTTCGCTCGCGATGCTGGCGGCGAGCGCCGCGGAAGAGGCGCCGCCGCGCGCGCTATGAATGCCCTGCGGGTGACTGGCACATCCGCCCATTAGGAAAGCCGCGGCGACCAGTTGCACGGAAAGGAAAAAACGAAGCGCGTAGTTCATGGTAAGAGCTACGCTCTTGTATCGCAGAGCCGCGCGCGGCGCAATCGCAGATGATGCTACGCCTCCGCGCCGATAACCCTTTTGCATCGCACGGCCAGTGCTTCTAGGTTCGTGCCGATGCTGGAACTCGAAGTTTACGCGGCGGGCGTGCGCGACTTGGACAAGATCCTCGAGTTGGATCATGAACTGGAGGCGGTGCCGGGATTGCGCTACAAGGTCGATAGCAATCACGACCTCGTTTACCTCGAATTCGATGAGCCGCCGACGGTCACTTACCGCGAGATTCGCGCTACTTTCCGTAAGCTTAACCTGGAGCCGCGGTTCGTGGGCGCCATCCCGCCGGAGCTCCGGCCGAAGACGAAAACACAATTGCTCGCTTCGTAGTCGCCCGGCAGTTTGCCTGCCGGTCTGCACCTGCCTCTCATGTCCCGGCTTTTCATTGCGATCGGTGCGGCAGTCATCCGCATGATCACCTACCTCGGCGAGCTGGTGGTGCTCGCCGGCGAGACTTTCGCGTCCATCGTGTTGCAGAAGATCCGGTGGCGCTTGTTCATGAACCAAATCGTGGAGATTGGACTCCGCTCGCAGCTGGTGGTGGTGATCACGGGCGCATTTACCGGCGCGGTCTTTGCGGCGCAGACCTTCTTTCAATTTAACAAACTCGGGATGGGTTCAGCAGTGGGTGCGGTCGTGTCGGTGTCGATCATGCGCGAGCTGGGACCGGTGCTCACCGCGTTGATGGTGACAGGACGCGTCGGCGCCTCGATGTCGGCAGAGATCGGCACCATGAAGGTGACGGAACAAATCGACGCCCTGCGCGCGCTGGCGGTGCATCCCACCGACTACCTCGTGGTGCCGAGGGTCCTCGCGATGATGATTTCGATGCCTCTGCTGGTGGCGGAGTGCATCGGCGTCGGAATCGCGGCAGGTTATTTCGTGTCCGTCGGGCTGCTCGAGGTGAATGGCCCGTATTACGTGGCGAACATGGTGCGCTGGACCGGGATGCGCGACATCATCATGGGCCTGTCGAAGGCGGCTTGCTTCGCCCTGCTGATCGTGTTCATCAGTTGCCATAAAGGGCTGACCAGTCGCGAAGGTGCGGTCGGCGTGGGCCAGGCGACGACTGAGGCGGTGGTGAATGCCTCCCTCGCGGTGCTGATCTTCAATTTCTTCCTCACGATGATGCTGAACATCATCTTTCCCGCCGGCTACCAGTGAGCGCTTTGCCAAACGAGACAAAAGGGACGCCCGGCGCCGCGGCCGCTCCGATGATTTCGGTGCGCGGGCTGACGAAAGCGATTGGCCCGCAGGAAATCCTGCGCGGCGTCGATCTCGACGTCGCCAAAGGCGAGACGCTGGTGATCATCGGCCGCAGCGGCGGTGGCAAGAGCGTGCTGCTGAAGCATCTGGTGGGGCTGATGCAGCCGGACGCGGGTGAGATTTGGATCGAAGGCGAGAACATCATCGGCTTGAGCGAGCGGAAACTCGCCGCCATTCGACGGAAAGTGGGGATTCTGTTTCAAGGCGGGGCGCTCTTCGATTCCATGACGGTGGAGGAGAACATCGCCTTCCCACTGCGCGAGGCCGGCGAACGCGACCCGCGGGTGATCCGGCAGAAGGTGGACGAGATGCTGGAGGTGATCGAGTTGGAGGGGCAGCACGACAAAATGCCGGTGAACCTCAGCGGCGGCATGAAGAAGCGGGTGGGGCTCGCCCGCTCCATTATTCGCCGCCCCTCCTGCGTCCTGTATGACGAACCGACGGCCGGCCTCGACCCGGTGGTCTCCGACAGCATCAACCATCTTATCCGCCGGCTGCAGAAGCGGTTCCACGTCACCAGCATCGTTGTGACGCACGATATGAAGAGCGCGTTCCACATTGCCGATCACATCGATTACCTGCACGAGGGGCGAATTTATTTCCACGGCACGTCGGCTGAGCTGCAGCGATCGCCCGATCCGCTCCTGCAGGATTTTTTGCTGGGGCGCTCGGAAGCTTCGGCGCCTCCGGAAGAGCGAACTAATCCCGAAGCCGTGGTAGCTTCCGCCCGCGCCTGATGAATCACCACAGCAAAGGCCTGGAATTTAAAGTCGGCTTGTTTGTCGTCGCGGGGCTGCTGGTGCTCGCGGCGCTGGTGGTGCAGTTCGGCCGCGTGGGCGAGGGGCTAAAGACCTATTACGAGCTGACGGTGCGGTTCCCCGACGCGAGCGGATTGTTGCGGAGCTCGGATGTTCTGATGGCGGGTGCGAAGATAGGTCGTGTCGCGGGCGGCCCGCGCCTTGCTCCTGAAGGTCACGGAGTGATCGTTCCTTTGCGCATTTACGACTACGTGAAAATTCCCATCGGCAGCCGCTTTACCGTCGGCAGCTCGGGGTTGCTGGGCGACCGTTATGTCGCGGTGGCGGCGCCACCGGGGAAGCCGACCGAGTTTTTTTCCCCGAACGCGCAAATCACCGGCACCCGCGAGACGGGCATGGACGACCTCACGCGCGAAGGTGGCCATCTGGTGAAAGACCTGCGCGACACCGTCCAGAACATCAACGGCACCTTTACGCGCCTGAACGAGGAGGCGCTCTCGCCCGCGAACATGGAGAACCTGAAAAGCAGTATCGACCGGCTGAACCAGACCACCAGCACGCTGGCGGAGTCCTCGAAGAAGATCGACGGCGTGATCGAAAAAGCGGATGCGACAATGGCCGCCACGAAGAAAGCAGCGGACGACGTGCAGGTGGCGATCGCCGACGCGCGCAAGACAATCCAGGCGGCCACGGAATTGTTCCGGGAAGCGCGGACGGGGAATGGCCTGCTCGCGACGATGCTGACTAATCAGGGGGTGGCGAGAGATCTGGAGGCGCTCATCAGCAATATGCGCGACCACGGGGTGCTGTTCTACCGCGACAGCGCGCGGCGCGCGGAAGAGCGGGCCGCGCGGGAAGGGGCGCGACAGCCGCAGCCCACCCCGACCGCCACCCCACGGCCGAGAGGGAAACGCCGATGACGCCGCTCCTCACGTTCAATCTCCTGCGGGTGCTGTTTGTCACATTTTCCGCGACGATCGGCGGACTGGTGGGCGACGCTCTGCACGATACGCCGCTTTTTGGAGTCATGGTCGGCATCGTCTTCGGCCTGCTGGTGGTGCTCGCAGACCGGCTCCTGAAAGGCTTTTCACTGCGGGCGTTTTCCTCGGCCACGTTCGGGCTGCTGCTGGGGCTGTTCTTTGCGAATCTGCTGATGGCTTCGGAGATCCTGCGTTACCAGTCCGAGGTGACGCAATGGGCCGTGCGGCTCGTGGTTTACTGCACCTTCGGATACCTCGGCATGATGCTGGCGATGCGGAGTAATCGAGACGAGTTCTCGCTCATCATCCCGTATGTGCGGTTCGCGCGGGAGATGACGCAGCATGAGCCGCTGGTCGTCGATACGAATGTGATCATCGACGGGAGAATCGCTGATCTCTGCGCGACGGGATTTCTCAGTCGTTCGTTAATTGTGCCGCGTTTTGTGCTGGGTGAATTGCAGACGCTGGCGGACTCGCGTGATCCGATCAAACGCGAACGCGGCCGGCGCGGGCTCGATATTTTGAATCAGCTGCAGCGCTCGCGGGATGTGGATCTCACCATTCACGAATCAACCGGAGACGCCGAGACGGAGACGGACGCGCGGCTCGTGCGAGTGGCGAAGGTGTTGCAGGCGCGGCTGCTGACAAACGACGCGGCGCTGGGGCAGGTGGCGCGGCTGCAACAGGTGCCGGTGTTGAACCTGGCCGATCTGGCGCGTGCGCTGCGGCCGGTGGTGGTAGCGGGCGACGAGCTGCAGCTGCCGCTGGTGAAGGAAGGGCGCGATGCGCACCAGGCGGTCGGTTATTTGCCGGACGGGACGATGATTGTGGTAAATCACGCGCGGGCGCTGCTCGGCAGCACGGCGACGGTGGTGGTCTCCAGTGCGCTGCAGACCGCCGCGGGGCGGCTCATTTTTGCGGAGCTGAAGGAGAATGGCGCGGTGCCGAGACTCGCTCCCATGCGATCGGTTGGCTGACGCACCGAGGTCGCATGTTCGCACGAGCTATAGAGGAGTTGTTTCTGCGCAATTACGGCAATCTGCTGCGGCGCGTGGATCGCGCAGTGTTCGAGCTGCACCACGACAAATGCGATGTGCCGAACTGCCGGCGCCTGCTCGCGGAGGCAGGGCTGCAGCCGCTGCGTGTGGTGCGCGAGTTCGGTCAATGTTCAGTCGAGCTTTTCGCCAGGTAGCGACCGATTTCCCGCTCGTACTCCGGGAAGTAGCGGCTGATGACCGGCAGCTCGAACTCGCGCAGAATCGAGGTATTCGGCTCCCGCTCGAGGAGAAAGCGAAAGCTCGCTTCCAGCAACTGAGCGGCGTTTCCTCGCCCACCGGAAAAGCGTTGCACATCCGCGGACGTGACACGCACTTGATGCTCCGTGTGGGTAGCGGCTATGACCGAGACGCGCCACACGTCGCCGACGAGTTGTTGCACCTGCAGCATGTGCCCGGGTTGCCAGGCGACAGGCAGACCTGGCCAATTGCGGCCTACGGGACGCGGCGCCGCCGGAGCACGAGCAGGAGACTTGCCCCGGCGACTCCGAGGAGAGCGAACGAGGAGGGCTCGGGGACGTACATAATTTCGCCAACCAAACCTCGTGAGCTAAAAAAGCTGCCCGAGGTTGTGAAGGGGACGGTGCGGACGTCGCCGGTATCAAGGGTGAGGGTGCCGTCGGTAAATTGTTGAATCGGCGGCGTGCCCGTTCCGAAATAACGCGGGCCGGCGCCGGTGAAGACGAGCGCCACGCCGGTGGTCTGGCCGCCGGCGATGCTGAAATTTGGAAGGGCAAACGGCAACGAAATGCCGCTGGCCGTCGCTCCCTGCGTGACTGTGACCATGCCGAGGGAAGTCCAGCCGGCGGGCGAGCTGCCCGGTCCAGAGCCGACCGGACCTCCGAGGCCGCTGCCCATTCGGGTGAAGATTTCGATCGAGAAGGTGGCACCGGCGGCCGCCGTGCTGGCCGTTGTCGCGCCGGTGACTATTAAGGGAGTGGCGGCGCTGAGATCAAAAAAGATGCCCCAGCCGGTATTGCCGCCGTTGTTGGCGGTGGGGTTGGCGTTGAGGGTGGTCTGCGCAGACGCTCCGCTGGCTGCAAGGGCTACTGCGGCGATGATAGTGGCGATTCGTAACATGGGTGGGATCCTCCTCTGGGGTTGAAATGAACGGGACAAAGGCATCTAACAAAATCAGCCGGGCGCCATGCAAGCTAAAAAAAGGAAAATTTTGTGCGGGCGAGAAGGATGACTAAAGGCCGACCGCTCCCCGCACACGGTCCATCACCTGATCCGCGATTTCGTTGGCGCGCTTCGCGCCACGCTTCAGGACTTCGTCGATGTAGCCGGAGTCATTTAGAATCCGGGTGCGTCGCTGGCGCATTGGTTCGAAATATTCCCACAGTTTTCCGGCGAGCTGTTTCTTGAAATCACCGTAACCGGTGCCGCCCTGGCGGAAGGCGTCTTTCATCGCCTTCAGTTCCGCATCGTTCGCGAAAAGCGAGTAGAGCTGGACAATGGTCGAGCTGTCCGGATTCTTCGGCGCTTCGACCGGTGTGGAGTCGGTCACGATGCTCATGATGCGTTTCCGCGTCTCCTTCTCCTCACCGAATATGTCGATGGTGTTGCCGTAGCTTTTGCTCATTTTCTGGCCGTCGAGACCGGGGACTGTCTCCGTCGCGGATTGGATGCGCGGCTCGGGGAGCTTTAGGACTTCGCCGTACGCTTCGTTGAGGCGGGTGGCGATGTAGCGGGTGATTTCGATGTGCTGCTTCTGATCTTTGCCGACAGGGACGACATCGCTGTCGTAGATGAGAATGTCGGCTGCCATGAGGACGGGGTAGGTGAACAATCCCGCGTTGGCGGCGACGCCGCGCGCGACTTTGTCTTTATAGGAGT
>JACCZQ010000385.1 GCA_013695905.1 Chthoniobacterales bacterium | reverse complement strand
GCGAGCAACCTCGGATCAGGAGCAGATCGCGACGGGCGGATTGCGATCAACATCGGCACCAGCGCCGCGGTTCGCGTCATCGAGAACGGCGCACGCGGCCGTTTCCCGCTCGGTCTCTTCCGCTACGTGGTCGATGCAAAGCGCACGCTGCTCGGCGGCGCGATCAGCAACGGCGGCAACTTGCGCCGCTGGTCTCTGCGCGAACTCAGAGTCGAAGACGACCAGGTGCTGTCGCGGCGGGCTTCGGCCACGGACTTGCTCGATGTGTTGCCATTCTGGGTGCAGGAACGTTCACCCACCTGGCCGGAGGACATCGCCGGCACGGTGACCGGTTTCACTCAATCCACCACCGCCACGGAGCTATTGCGTGCGCTGACGGTGAGCACGTTTTACCGGCTCGCTGAGATTCTCGATCTCGTCGCGCCGAAGAAAGGCATGGAGCGGGAGGTGATTGTCTCCGGTGGCATTTTGAAATCGCCGCCGCTGGTGCGCATTCTGGCCGACGCCATCGGTCGCGATTTGCAGGTGTCGCGTGTGCTTGAAAGCTCCATCCGCGGTGCCGCGATCCACGCGCTGGAGCAGCTCGGCGCAGAGGTGCCACCGCTGCGGCGGGGCAAAATCGTGAAGCATTCCCCCGCCCTCGCAGAGCAGCACCTCCTGCGGCGGGAACGGCAGCGCGCGCTGGAGGAGCTGCTCAGCCGGCAGCGTTAAACGGGTCGTCGCGCCACGCTCTCTCTACCCTTCCTGCACGTCAACGATCTCGCCCGGCCGGCAGCGGATCGTCAGCTCGATTGGGCGGCAGCACACCGTGCAATCCTCGACCATCACTTGCTCGCCTTGCGACGTATCGATGAGGAGCGGGAACGCTTCGCCGCAATGGGTGCAGGTGATCATCGTTTCGGCCATGAGTTCCATCGGCCCGAACATTCTCCCGCGGCGGCACGTCCGCCAGAGATGAGTTTACGCGACTTGAACCACCCGCGCTCAGCCGGCTGCAGCGCTTACTTCCCGACTTCGGAAGCGGCGTTGTCTTTGGCGCGCTGCGCGAGAGCAGCTTCGCTCAACTTCCGGAAGTGCAGTTCCTCGATGCGGCGATCGTCGGCTTTCGCGATCGTGACGAGATAATTCTCGATCTGCACCTGCTCGCCCGGCTTCGGCAAATGGCCGAGCAGATGTGTAACATACCCGCCGATCGTGCTGACGTCGGAACTCTCCAGCGTGAGATCGGCGAGGTCCTGCAGCTCGTAGAGACCAAGGGTGCCTTCGACCGTGAACTCGTTCTCGTTAATCTCGTGGAACTCCTGTTTCTCCGCGTCGAACTCGTCCTGAATTTCGCCGACGATTTCCTCCAGCACGTTGTCGAGCGTGACCATGCCGACGGTGCCGCCGTATTCATCCACCACCATCGCGAGGTGCGCGTGTTTCGAGAGGAAGAGATGGAGCAGCTTCTCCAGCGACATCATCTCGGGCACGTTCAGCGCGTCGCGTTTAATGCGGAGCAAATCCGGAGCCGATTCGCGCATCATCGGCAGCAGCTGCTTGATGTGGATGATGCCGATCGTGTTATCGAGATGGCCGCGGCAGAGCGGGAAGCGGGTGTGCAGCGAGCCGAGCGCTTTGTTGATGTTGTCCTCGAAGCTTTCCTCGAGGTCGAGCGATACAACCTCGCCGCGCGGGGTCATGATATCGCGCACGACGCGGCGGCGCATGTCGAGGGCGTTCACCAGAATGTCGCGGCCGAGCGTGGAGACTTCGTCGGATTTTTCGCTTTGATCGAGGATCAGGCGCAGCTCCTCCTCGCTGTGCGCCAGCTCGTGCTCGCCGACCGGATCGATCTTCATGACGTGCTTGAGAATCTTATTGGCGACGCCGTTCAGCACATAGATAGCGGGCTTAAAAATCGTGTAGAAGAGCGCCAGCGGCGGGGCGGTCCAGAGGGTGGTGACCACCGGTTTGCGGATGGCGAGCGACTTCGGCGCCAGCTCGCCGAGCACGATGTGCAGGAAGGTGATCGTCGCGAAAGCGAGTGTGAAAGAGACGGTGCGGATGACCGTTTCCGAAGTGACGCCAGCCAGCGCGAAGAACGGCTGAATCATCTGCGCGAGGAACGGCTCGCCGAGCCAGCCGAGGCCGAGACTCGCGAGCGTGATGCCGAGCTGCGTCGCGGAGAGGTAGGCGTCGAGGTGCGTGGTGACGTGCCGCGCCAGCACCGCCTTCTTGTTGCCCTCGTCGGCGAGCGTGTCGAGCTGACTGTTCCGGACTTTTACGATCGCGAACTCGGACGCGACGAAGAAGCCGTTCAGAAAAACCAGCGCGATGATCGCGAGCAGCTTGACCGCGATCAGGCCGGGCGAATCCCAGTGCTCAGCAATGCTGTGCGCGGAAACGCCGAGGATCGCTAAACCGAAAATTGAAACACTCATCGTAGGGTGCACACCGGCACACCCGAAGCCCGTGGGCCGGAGCTGCTACCAGCTCGACTTCGTCACGCCCGGAATCATCCCGGCGGAAGCAAGCTCACGAAAGGTGAGCCGCGAAATTTTGAACCGGCGAATAAACGCCCGGCGGCGGCCGGTGACTTCGCAGCGATTCACGACGCGGGAAGGGCTGGCGTCGCGCGGCAGCTGAGAAAGGCCGGCGTAGTCCTTCTTCGCCTTCAGCTCAGCACGGACCGCGGCATACTTTTTCACCGTCGCGCGGCGGCGCTCGTTGCGATTAATCCAGGAAGTCTTCGCCATAAGGAATGCGGAAAGTAGCGGTGAATCGCTCTTCCGCAACTGAATTTCTTCGCAGTGCGCGGGTGAAGATTAGCACAGCCGAAGCTGGCCAGCAGCAGGGGCAAACGGAAGCGCGCTCCGGGACGATTAACGTTTGTAACCCTCCCGTCAATCTCATGTTCCCGCTCCTCACCAAAACCTTCCCCGCGAATTCCGACGAGCTCGCCTCCCTCCTGAATGACAGCATCGGCCGCGTTTTTTCGGCTGCTCGGAGCCCGGTGAGCGTCACCGCGAAGGCTTACCCGCAGCTGAAGAAAATCCACATTACCCTCGATGGCGCCGAGCTTCGCCAGAACCCGCCGAAGCCGCCCGCGCCGAAAGGCAAGGGCAAGCCGGCGTTCGTCGTCGACGAGCTGGGGATCAATGCTGCCGGTCTTTCGCTCGGGCCGGCATCTGCCGATCTGCGGTTGACCGCACACGGTGTGCACCTGCACCAGGCGAAAGACGCCGCCGGCGAGATCATCCTGCTGCTGCAACGCGCCGCGGACGGGCAGATCGAGATCTCCGCCGCGAAGGATCAAATCGAGCGCGGCATCGCTGCGCTCGCCAAACACGAGGCGGGAAAACACGGCGTCGCGATTGAAGACGTGAAGCTATCGGTGCAGCCCCGCGGCACCCGCAGCGTCGATGCGGAGGTGCAGCTCAAGGCGCGAAAGCTATTCTTCAGCACCGTCATCCGCATCGCCGCGAAGCTCGACCTCGACGACGAGCTGAACGCCAGCCTCACCGGCCTCCATTGCGCCGGGGAAGGCGCCATCGGCAGCCTCGCCTGCGGATTCCTGAAGCCGCACCTGGAGAAGCTCGACGGCCAGACGTTCCCACTGATGGCGCTGCCGCTGGGTGAGATCCGCCTGCGCGACGTGCGCCTCACCGCCGCGGATAAGCTCACCGTCACCGCCGAGTTCGGCGCCTGACGCTGGCTTCTTCTCCTGCTCCTGCTCCTGATCTTGATCCTGATCCCTCTTCCACTCAGCCGCGGGAAGATCAGGAGCAGGATCAAGATCATGAGCAGGAGTTTTCCGCGAACCGGTGACAACTCGCCCCGCCCGTCTAAGTTGCCACTCCCCATGCTGATCAAACTCGGTTTCGACATCGCCTTTGAGCTGCACGGCTCCACCCCCATGGTGCTGATGCTTTATGTGCACCCATCACGCCAACCAGACCTGCGTGCGGAGGAACGCCTGATCGTCGAACCCGCCGTGCCGCTAACAGAGTTCACCGATGTTTTCGGAAATCGCTGCGCCCGCATCCATGCCCCCGCCGGCATGTTGAATCTCTCCCTCGAGACCCTCATCGAAGACAGCGGCGAGCCCGACCCGCAGCCAGTGGACGCCATTCAGCACAACATCGAAGACCTGCCCGACGAGACGCTGCAGTTCCTCCTCCCGAGCCGGTATTGCGAGGTGGACAAGCTCACCGACATCGCGTGGAAGCTGTTCGGCCACACTCCACCGGGATATCAGCGGGTAAAAGCCATCTTCGATTGGGTGCATAATCACGTCACCTTCGGCTATCACCTTGCCGACTCCACGAAGAGCGCCCTCGAAGTTTACCACGACGGCAAAGGCGTCTGCCGCGACTTCAATCACCTCGCCGTCACCTTCTGCCGCTGCATGAACATCCCCGCGCGCTACGTCACCGGCTACCTCGGCGACATCCAGTTTCCGCCGTCCGGCCCGATGGATTTCAGCGCCTGGTTCCAGGCCTATCTCGGCGGCCAGTGGCACACCTTTGACGCGCGCCACAACATCCCGCGCATTGGCCGCATCCTCATGGCCACCGGCCGCGACGCCGCCGATGTGGCTCTCACGACAAATTTCGGTCGCGCCATCCTGAAGAAGTTCGACATCATCACCGACGAGGTGAAGGACGAACCTGCCGCAGTCCAGCACACGTCCCCGTAGCACAGGCACCTCGCCCGGTGACTCGGCGTGGTGTCTTATATAGACGCCGGGCAAGATGCCAGGTGGCCCCACAGCCGAGACGGACTGTGCTACGCGTCACCTGCAGAGACTCAAACCAGAGCCGAGCGCCGATTCAGAATTATCATGTCCACCCCAGACAACACCAACGGCGACCCCGCCGAGAAACAGCGCGAGCAGGAACCGCCCGTCGGCGATCCCGAGGAACTTCACCCGCATCCTGAGGAGCGCGTGAAGGAAGCGGCGAAGGAATCGGCCGAAAAGGGATATCCTTACGAGACTCCGCGGCCCACAGCTCTCGATTAGCACCTCGGAGCCGGCGCGCCTTCGCGCCGTCCCTTACTCCTCCCGCAGCGCCCCATCGGATCCACACGCGTCGCCCGCCCGCGCCGGAATCCAGCAGGCGAGCACCGCCACGATCGCCAAAGCAAAAATCGCCACCGCGAGCGCCATCAGATCCACTGCGCGTACACCGTAAAGCACACTCGCCAGCACCCGCCCTGCCGCCAGCGCTCCGATTAACCCAACCCCGATCCCGATCGCAATCAGCCCGGCTTCAACCGGCCAATCACGGAGAACCCCGGATGATTTGAGCGATTCAAGATCGGCAAATCATCGCACAGCCGCCAGCAACACATAGATCTGCGCCTGGCGCGGAAACGCCAGCTCCGGCGGCAGCACCCCCACGATCTCGCGCGCCACCCCATCCACCATCACCTGTTGCCCGATCACCTCCGGCGCGCCGCCGAAATGCGTCTGCCACACCTGATCGCTGATCAACGCCACCGGCGCCGCTCCCGGCACATCTTCCGCCTCGGTGAAATCGCGCCCCAGCCGCGGCTTCAATCCCATCACCGAGAGGAAATTGAAACTCACCCGGCCGCCCGCCATCCGTTCCGGCGTCGCACCACCACCGGTCCGCGCGAAATTGAAATTCTCGCGCCTAACCAGTGCAAGATCGGTGAACCCCTTCTGCCCCTCGCGCCAATCCAGCCAGTTCGGGTAAGCGACCGAACCCATCGGGAATTTCGCCATCCGCTCCCGCACCATCACCAGTTGATCCGAGTCCGGGTAAGGCAACGGCCGCAGCAGCACCGCATTCACCACGCTAAAGATTGCGGCGTTGGCGCCGATGCCGAGCGCCAGCGCCGCAATCGCGATCATAGTAAATCCCAGCGCCTTCACCAGCATTCGGCAGGCGTATTTCAGTTCAGTAATCAATGTGCTCATAGGGTCAATTCACAGGAGGCGGTGCAGCATGTTTTCTGGGGAGCACACGCTTGTAGCGTGCTGGCGACGGCATTCTGC
>JACCZQ010000291.1 GCA_013695905.1 Chthoniobacterales bacterium | reverse complement strand
GTGCGAATCAGACCGCGGCCGGTGCCGGCGGGATCGCCGCGTGAGGCGCGCGTTCTGCCGCTGCGGGGCCAAACGCGGCCACGTTCAGGACGATCATGACCAGCGCGAAGAGATACATGCCCATCGTCAATCCAATGCCGAGATGCATCCCGCAGGTGAGGAGCAGCCAGACGCGTCGTGTTCTCCTGCTCCAGATGAGGAAGGGGTAAGCTAGTTCGACGATCACGACCGCGATGCCAAGCAGCGGCAGGAGAGCGGCCAACCGGACGATGAATTCCGGCGCGAGGAGATCAAAGGGCGGCCGCGTCAACGCTCGCCAGATGTTCGACCCGTCCCACCAGCCGCTGCCGAGCGCCTTCGCGAACCCGCCGAAGAGATAGATCACGCAGAGATGCAGCTGCAGCAGTCGCCGGAAGAAGCCGTGGAAAATTGCCTCAGCTGTCCGGGTTTTCCAGAGCTGCACATCGAGCGCGCGGCGATCCGGCAGCGGCGACAACATCAGATAGAAGAGTCCGATCGTCGTGAGATGATCGACTCCGTAGGAGAGCACACCGGTGCTTTTGGCGACGCAAAGATAAAGGAACCAGGAGACGATCGCTGACGCGCGGCAGAATAGCCCTGCCACGAGGCAGGAGGCGGTGAGCAGGAGGATGAACCAGACGGCGGTCAGCGTGGTTTGTTCGCTCAGGCCTAGCCATTCGCCACCTGCGATCAACCAGCCGAGTCGCGGAATGGACCGGCTCTCGCTGGTGATGATGGCTTCTGCAAATTCACGCGTAATAATGCCGCCGCCGCTGCCCGAGAGAAGAGCGCTCCAGCTGCTCTGCAACGACAGGCAGTAGAGACCGACCTGCAGTCCGAGCCCGGTGCGCAGGATCGTCAGCCAGGTGTCTGCTGTTGGTGCGAACAGGAATGCCGCCGCGCGCGTTCTCACCTCCGGCAGGCTCAATGATCTCCCCTGCTCGGCGGCGTGTCTATGAAGCGGAAGTGATACGTGTAGAGCGCCTGCTGCACAGGTCTGCGCCCTGCCTGGAACTCGGCGATTGTTGGGGTACGCACCTGCGACAGCGTCACGCGCATCTTCTCCGCTCCGGGATGGTGTTGCCGCATGGAGTGGGCGAGCAATTTCAACAGCACCTCGCGCACGAACTCCGAGTCCGTGCGGCCGAGGTAGTCCATCCCGCTGGCCCAGCGCACCCGTTCTTCCCGGGATTGAAACTCCGGCGCCACATGCTCCACGCTGCCGTCAGGGAACTCGATCTCGAAGGCGAGGTCGTAACCGGCCGGAACGTTTGGAGCGAAGAACCCATAGCCGCGTTCGATGCCGGCGCAGTGCGCATAAACGAGCGCGAGCTTCCGGAGCGGCTCCGGGAGGCGCGGTGTGAACTGCAGCTGCCAGGTAGGTAGAATCGTGCGGCTATTCGCCAGCAGCCAGAGCGTGTCGCGCAGAGAAACCGAAAGTAGCAGCACCAGCTGAACGCACGCGAGCGCGACGCAGCAGGCGATCCGAACGCGTCTCCATGTTGGCCGCTGTCGCACCAGCATTTTCTGCTAGCAGCGGCTGATTGTCACTCGTAGCCGAGGTCTTTAACGAACTGCTGTTTCTGGGGGGCAGTGTCGAAGTTCACTGTCTGTGCAACGTGGATTGCGTCCGTGCCACCGGTCCCGCCGTCATCGCCGGTCGTGACATTCTCGGTGCTTACGTGGTTAACCAGGAACGCCACTGTGCTTCCGCCGGTACTACGGGGGTGGGAAATAGGTTCACACTCATTGGATTTGCGGCAGAACTCCGTGTTAGACGATTTGCCGCGCTTCAGAGCGCTGATCAGCTTTCCGCGTTTTTCCCCTAGCGAGTTGCCTTTCTTAATCTTGACCGGTGCTCTCGAGAACCAAACCAATGGGTCCGGACCTCCCTGAGGATCCGGGGCGGGAGGACCCTCCACTGGCCCGGTCGCCTGGCATGCCTGAAAGACGCCGAGACACAGCAGCGAGATTGCCACGAGGGAAGGCATGGCGACAGAAAACGGGAGAATTTTCATAAGGGGATCATGAGGAGCAGCTCTGCGGTTTCCAAGCGTAAACTTCGCCTGGTCAGAAGAGATTACGGGAAGCAGAGCTGCAGGTTCTCTTCCTGAGTGAAATTTTACTGCGGACAGGCGAAGATTCGCGAGCGCGAGGTTTTCAGCCCACGCAATTTGCGTGGTGTGAATTTTCGCCTCAGGCTTTGCGCCTTGCTCGTTCGACATCGTTTGCGCTGTCTGGATGCGACTGAACGGAATCCTCGGCAACCACACCGATTACAACCAGGGGGTGGTGCTCACCTTCTGGCACGGCGCCTATAGCATCCACGGCACGAAAATCGAGAAAACCACCGGCAAAATCCCGGTGCCGTCTTCGACAACATGGCCATCTTCAGCCCGAAGAAAGACACCGCAAGCCCCATCGACTTCATCCGAAAGACCGCTTCGGCGCCCGCGTTCCGGTTAGCGGCAGCTTCGACGATCCAGCTCCAGCGGTCATGGAAACCGTCTGGAACGTCTTCCGCAACGCCTTTGTCAAAGCGTTCGAAGGTCAGCTCAAGAACGACGACATCGACCTCGACGAAATCCAGAAAAGCAGTGAGACGAAAAAATAGGCCGCCTCAGCTCAGCAGCTCCTGCAGATCTTCACTCGATAGCCCGCTCATCAACGGCTCCTCGCTCCCCACCATCACCTCGCTCGTGCTGCGTTTCCGCGCCTGCAGCTTCACGATCTTCTCCTCCACCGTGTCGCGCGCGATCAGCTTGTAAGCCGTCACCACCCGCGTCTGTCCGATGCGATGCGCGCGATCCGTCGCCTGCGCCTCCGCCGCGTAATTCCACCACGGATCGAAATGGATTACCGTGTCCGCCGCAGAGAGATTCAGCCCCACGCCACCCGCCTTCAGGCTCATCAGAAACACCGGAATCGCAGCGTCTGCTTGGAACCGATCCACCACCGCCTGCCGCTCCTTCGTCTGTCCGTCGAGGTAAGCGAACGCGATTTCCTTCTCCTCCAGCCGCGTCCGAATCAGCTGCAACATCGAAACAAACTGGCTGAACAGCAGCACCCGGTGGCCGCCATCGATCGCCTCCTCCAGCAGCTCCTCGAGCAGCTCCAGCTTCGCCGACGGAAGAGTAGCCCGAGCTTCCAGCTTGGTTTCTTCTTCAGACTGCAAGCTGGAAGCTTGCGCTACCTTCAGCAGCCGCAGATCACAGCATACCTGCCGCAAGCGCAGCAATCCCACCAGCATCTTCATCCGCACTGCACCAGCGTTCCCGTGTTCGCTGCTCAGCCCGCCCTGGATCTCGCGCAGCAATCCATCGTAGGCGGCGCGCTGCGCCGGCGTCAGATCCACCACCACCTGTTGCTCCAGCTTCTCCGGCAGATCCTTCGCTACGTCTGTCTTCTTCCGGCGCAGCAGGAATGGCCGCATCCGCCGCGCCAGCCGCCGCTGCACCTCCGGCGCCTCTCCGCGCGAGATCGGCAGCTCGTACCGCTCCCGAAAATCCGCCCGCGTGCCGAGATACCCCGGCTGCGCAAAATTCATCAGCGACCAAAGATCACGCACCGAGTTCTCGATCGGCGTGCCGGTTAGCAC
>JACCZQ010000383.1 GCA_013695905.1 Chthoniobacterales bacterium | reverse complement strand
GGCCACGAGGTTGGGCGGCCCGAAATCGCCGCCCATGGCATCGAGTGCGATTTTCATCGGAGGGAGAGTCTCGGAATTCCCGCTGGTGAATGCAAGCACCGGCTCAAGACGAGCGGCTACCGCCGACCGGTGGAAGGCGACGCTCCGTCGTCGCCAAATCTCAGAAAGAGCCGGAGATCACCGACACCGCCGCGCCCCCTAACCCGCGTCAACGGTAAGCACCTGC
The DNA here is from genome assembly GCA_013695905.1 of Chthoniobacterales bacterium. Taxonomy (GTDB): domain Bacteria; phylum Verrucomicrobiota; class Verrucomicrobiia; order Chthoniobacterales; family UBA10450; genus JACCTI01. The sequence continues at coordinate 2,007 of JACCZQ010000383.1, read as the reverse complement.
CGGCCTTTGTAATAGCCGCAGGAGGAGCATGCCGTATGTGAAGCCACGGTGCTGCCGCATTGCGTGCACTTGTTCAGGTGCGGCGCTTTCCAGCGATGCGACGCCTTGCGGGTGCGCAGCCGCATCTTCGAAGTTTTGCGTTTTGGGACTCCCATACGAGCCGAGTAGGAAAGCAGGGTTTTCGGAAAACACAACCCCCCGCCACGACGAACTCGTCGCCAATCTCAAAACGTTCACCGAAGGCCTGACATGGGACAGGATTTACACTCCGGCCCGACACCAGCTCCGCTCCGGCACTTACAGCCCCATATTCGACAACGCAGTGGCGAAGCGATTCACCACCGCGACGAGCGACGGATGTGAATCTTCGAATCCCTGAATCGAAGCCCGCAGTCCCTGCAACGCTGTTTCGGCCAGCTCCGCATTCTTCCGCGAGCGCGACACCTCATGCGCGGAGACATCGGCGAAACGGGTGATGCTCGACGCCTCTTCGTGATGCGTGGCGGAGAGCGATTGGACCTCCGATTTTAATCCTGCGACCAGCTCCAGCAGCTCCGCCTTGGCTTCGGCAGGGATATTTCCGGAACTCTCGATCGTCGATTGGATTGTCTCGATGCGGTTTTTAATCATTGCGCCTCGACTCTACTCCAGCACGCCGCTGCGATTCCAACACCTTTCCGTGAGCTGCAGCGCCGCGTCACTGCACCTGCTGCCGTAACCTGCGCAGGCCTACTCGCGCCATACTCAGCCACCGGAAATCCCCGGCTTCCGGCTCCTGGAAAATCACTTCACGTCCCGGCGCACGACGCTCCTCGGTATCCCGCTCTGGACACACGATCGCGGCACCGGTTTCGCCGTTTATCAGCGCGACCCGTGAGGGTCCGGAGCTCCAGGCATGCGAGGGCGCCTTTCATCATTCGTACCAGTGCCAGCATTGTAGCTGTCGCCCCCTGCCCGCAGTGCTACAGCGTTGCAGGCGGGTGTGGGCGACACGGGTATGGGTGGACTCCCCGCGCAGGCGCACGCACATCGCGCGGCGCATAGCGCCGCAGCTACAACGCCGCGCTACAGATCCAACTTATCCAGCGCGCTCCAATCCGGCTTCCGTGCCTCCTCTATTTTCGTGTCCGGAACCGGCAAAATTTCCGCCGCCCGGCACACCAGCCCGCCGTGCTGATCGCAATGCGGATGCGCCGGCAGATTCAGCAGCAGATCCTCCCGCACCATTGGCCCGAGATCGATCGTCTCCGGCCCGCCGAGTTCCGTGTGCACCGCAAACGCCGGCACCTCGATCGTGTGGACAAACAGCTCCAGACACGAGACGCAGCGGAGCTCCACCGGCTGCGCGAGCGAGCCATTCGCCCAGAGCGCCCCTTCGGAAACGCCGACATCCAGCGTGTAACGCAGCGGCCCAGCGCAGACGACGCCTTCGCCCGCCAGGTCGTTCAGCGGGCAATCCTCTTCGCCCTCCAGGTGCAGCCCGTCCGCGGGAATTTGTCGCAGGTGAACTTTCATTGCTCTCGCTTCTCCCGGAACGCCTCCGCCACCCGCGGCGGCACAAACGCACTGATATCGCCGCCCAGCCGCGCGATCTCCTTCACGATCCGCGAGCTCAGGTAAGTGTATTCCTCCTTCGGCATCAAAAAGATCGTTTCTACCCGCGCCTCCAGCTTTCTATTCATCAGCGCCATCTGAAATTCGAACTCGAAATCCGACACCGCCCGCAACCCGCGCACCACTGCAATGGCATTCTGCTGCACGGCGAAATCAACCAGGAGACCATCGAGCGGCGCCACCTGTACATGATCCGCCTCGCCGATCGTGGTGCGGAGCAGCTCCAGCCGTTCCTCGAGCGAAAACAGCGGCTGCTTCTGGTCGTTGTGCGCGACGCCGACGATCACCTCGTCGAACAGCTTCCGCGCCCGATCGATCACGTCGAGGTGACCGTTTGTCACTGGATCAAAGCTGCCAGGGTAAATTGCACGCCGCATGGGCGAACGTTCAACG
>JACCZQ010000233.1 GCA_013695905.1 Chthoniobacterales bacterium | reverse complement strand
ACGGTGAAGGATCGCGAGCCGCGGGCGCGGCGGCCGGCCGGGGAAATCTAGCGGAGCCGGTTTTCCGGAACGGGCTGCCTCACCGAGGTGGTGCGGGCACGATGCGACTTCCCAAACCGACGCGAGCACTCAGCTTGCGTCCCGCAGGGCGGCGCGAAGCAGGCGCGCGAATGTGGCCGCGGCCGCTTTCCCAGTGGTGAGCACATGCTCATGGCTGAGATGATCTTTCCCGATCCCCGCGGCCCAATTCGTGAGGCACGAGAACGCCACCACCTCGAGGCCGAGGGAGCGGGCCTGGATCGTCTCCAGCACCGTGGACATCCCGATGGCGTCGGCGCCGAGCTGGCGCAGCATGCGCACCTCGGTCGGCGTTTCATACTGCGGCCCGAGCACTCCGGCATAGACCCCCTCGTGCATGGGCACACCGATGCTGGCCGCTGCTGCGGCAAAACGGCCGCGCCAACGCCGCGAATAGGCCTCCGTCATGTCCACAAACTGAGGCGCCCCGAGCAATGGCGTGGTGCCGGTGAGGTTTAGATGATCGGTGAGCATCATCCACGAGCCGGGTTCGAAATCCGGGTTGACCGAGCCGGCGGCGTTCGTCAGAACCAGGCGCCGAATTCCGCACTCCGCCAGCAGACGAATGCCCGCGGTCACAGCGCGCGCGGAGTGGCCCTCGTAGAGGTGCACCCTCCCCTGCGCGTAGATGACGCGCCGATCATGGACGCTCGACAAAACAAAGTAACCGTCGTGTCCCGGCACACTCGGCCGCGGCAGCTCCGCGCACGCGCCGTAGCTGATCCGTTGCGTCGCCGGGAGGTCGGCCACCAGCGAGCTTAACCCCGAGCCCAGCACCACGGCAGTCTCCGCGCCCCACTCGCGCAGGCGCGCTACGGCAGCATCGTGCGCGCTCAAGCAGCTGAGACCGGCGGCGCCGACTCCGGCTTCTTCGTGGCCGCCATCACATCGGGGCGCACGTCTTCGCGCGTCGAGCCCGTCTTGGTGTCGTGCTTCGGATAGGCGATGCGCGTGTGCATCATCGTCATGAGCGTAAACCGGAACCGCTCCGCGATGGTCCGCAATTCCGCGAGGGTTAGATCACATTCATCGAGCTGGCGATCGGCGATGCGTTGCTCGATCAGGTCGGTGACCAGCTGCTCGATTTTCGGCGGCGTCGGTTTCTCGAGGCTGCGGGAGGCGCTCTCCACCATGTCCGCGAGGCTGATGATGGCACTCTCCTTCGTCTGCGGCCGCGGCCCGGCGTAGCGGAAACTTTCCTCGCTCACTTCGGGAACGTCGTCCTCGCGCATATTCATGATCTTACCGCCCGCACGCGCGTCTTCCTGCTGCTGGAGCGCACGCTTGTAGAAGTAGTAAACCAGAGAGGTGCCGTGATGCTCCTGGATGATATCGGTGATCCGGCGATTCAATCCATGTTTCAGTGCCAGATCCACACCCTCTTTGACGTGCGCGATGATGATGAGCGCGCTCATCGTCGGCGCGAGGTCGTCGTGCGGATTGCGCTCGAAATTCATGTTCTCGGTGAAGTAATCCGGCTTCACCAGCTTCCCGACGTCGTGAAAATAGGAGCAGACGCGGCAGAGCGTCCGATTCGCCCCGATCGCTTCCGCGGCGGACTCCGCGAGGTTCGCCACCACGAGGCTGTGGTGATAGGTCCCCGGCGCCTCGATCGTCATGCGCTTCAGGAGCGGATGATTTAAATCCGAGAGCTCCAGCCACGAGATATCGGTCGTGATGCGGAACAGGTGCTCGATCATTGGCAGAATGCCACCCACGATCGTCGCGGTGAGAATGCCATTGAAGATCGCGAAGGCGCTCTGTATCCCGAGCATCTGCCAGTCATTCGCCGCGGGCGTGAACAGATCGATCGGCCCGATCAACCCGAACGCCAGCGACAACAGCCACAGCGCCACCCCGACGCCAAAGCCGGCCCGCACCATCCGGCTGCGGCGCCGCACCTGCAGCGTCAGGTAAACCGCGACGAAACCGCTGATCAACGCGCAGGCGAGCAGCGGGGCGTCGAAGGCCCCGAACAAAATCCGCGTCCAGAGACTGGCGAAGATGGCGGCGTAGAGACCATGATTCCGCCCCAGCAGCACGCTCAAGACCAGCGGCGCAAACGCGTAGGGCGCCAGCAACGCCGCCGATTCCGGCCCGAAGAAGGGAAAGTTCTCGCTGGCCGCGAGCAGCAGCACCACCTTGGTGGCGGCGAGCTGCACCAGGATGGTGCCGAAGACCAGCAAGAGGCGCGAGCTGTGCAGGAAGGTCTTTGGCTGGTTCAGCCACAGCTGCGTGACCGCGGCGGCGAAGAAGAGCAGGGCGATGAAGAAATCCTTCGTCGGCTCCGCGTGATCGCTGCTGAAGATGAGCAGCGCCAGCCCCGCCACAAACGCCGCGAAGATGATCGCCTTGGTGGACCAGGCATACTCCATCGCCTGGAGGAATTCGTTCCGCGTCCGCCGGCGCCGCGTCTTGCCCGAGGCAAGACCACGTTTGACCAGCCGATTTCGTTTCAGGAACTCAAACAT
>JACCZQ010000232.1 GCA_013695905.1 Chthoniobacterales bacterium | reverse complement strand
CTGCAGAGCTGCGCGATGATGGACTCGACTTTCATGGGAACGATGGCGGGTGTCGCGCTCCGGCTGAAGGAGCTCGGGCACGGCCGCCTGCATGTGGTGCACTGCGGGGAGCGCAGCCGGGATCTGCTCACCGGGCTCGGGTTGGACCAGATTTTTACCATTCACGCGAATGGCGCCTCGGCCCCCGCCTGCGAGGTCCTCCCCGGCTCGAGCGCGGAGGAGCCGTCGGTGGCGAAGCAGCAGCAGGCGCAGCAGATGCTGGATGCGCACCAGGCGCTGGTCGATGCGGCGCCGGAGAATTTTTCACGGTTCAAGGACGTCCTCGAATACCTGAAGCAGGATCTGCCTAAAGAGCCTACGGAGTAAGAGGCGGCCCGTTTTTCATGTGGCCTACTCTTCTCCTCGGGCTACTCATGGCGTGCCTCGTGGGGTGGATCTGGATGTGGCGCGTGCAGGTGGCGCGCATCCGCGCGCTGGAACGCTCGAAGGAAGCGATTCAGGTCGAGGAGACGCTGGTCTTCGATTTCCTCCACGGTCTCGGCGCGGCGTTTACGGAGACAATTCGCGCGGCTGATCTGCACCGGCTGATCGTGGAAGGGGCGACGCGCATTCTCGATGCGCATGGCGGTGCGCTCTACGTCGTCGAACGCGGAGGCGGGAAGCTGACGCCGGCGTTTCTCACGAAAGGCTGCCCGCCACTCGTGGAGGTGCCGCCGCATATTTTGCAGCAGGCGGCGAGCACGCCGACCGCGCTCGAGAGCTATGTGCGCTCGCACCCGGTGCATGTGGGGGAGGGGATCATTGGCCGCGCCTGGGAATCGTCGGAAGCACTCTTCCTGAACGACGGCGCGGCGTCGGAAGAACTGGCCCAGCTGCGCGAGACCAGCCTCGCCACCACCTCGGTGCTGGTCACGCCGCTCCTCTACGGCAAGCAGAACATGGGCGTCCTCGCCCTGGCGAACGGCCCCGCCAGCCCGCCGTTCTCGGCGAGCGATTTTGTCGTGTTCAAATCGATCGCGGAGCAATCGGCGTTCGCGCTTTACAACGCGGTCGTTTATTCCGAGGCCAACGAGAAGAAGCGGCTCGATCACGATCTGCAGATCGCGCGCGAGATTCAGCGCATCCTCCTCCCTTCGGAATCGCCGGAGATCGCGGGCTTTGAGATCAGCGGAATCAATATTCCCGCCAGCCAGGTGAGCGGCGACTACTTCGATTATATCAAAATCGACGAGGAGCGGCTCGGAGTTGCCATCGCCGACGTCTCCGGCAAAGGCGTGCCGGCTTCGCTGATCATGGCGATCTGCCGGAGCGTGTTGCGGAGCCAGGCGCCCGAGAATTCATCGCCGGCGGAGGTGCTGAAGAAGGTGAATCGGCAGCTCTATCCCGACATCAAGGAGGACATGTTCATCAGCATGGCTTACCTGGTGCTCGATCACATCCGCGCCACCGTGACGCTGGCGCGCGCCGGACACGATGCGCCGCTGCTCTACCGCGCGGCGACGGGGGAATTGACTCCGGTCAAGCCGCCGGGGCTGGTGCTCGGAATTGACAGCGGGAGCGTCTTCGATAGGATCACGGGCGACTTCGACGTTCCCCTCGAGCGCGACGATTGCCTGATCCTCTACACGGACGGCGTGACGGAAGCGCTCGATGGAAACGGCGACGAATTCGGGCCCGAACGCATGATGCAGTCGGTCCGGGCTACCGCTGAGTTCGGTCCGGCGGCCGTCATCCAGCGCCTGATTGACGATCTGCGCAGCTTCGTCGGCGCCACGCCGCAAAACGACGACATCACTTTAATTGTAATCCGCAAAACATGAGCACGACGCAGCAGACAGAGCCCGCCGCCGACGACGCGGAAGAGGAGATCCCGGTGCAGAACCGCACCGAAGCCGGCATGGAGCACCAGGAGAACGCCGACGATCCGACCGCCACCCTGCAGTCGGATCTCGACCGTTTCCGCGATCTGGCGCTCCGCAGCCAGGCGGACTTCGATAACTACAAGAAGCGCTCCGCGCGCGAAAAAGAAGAAGCGATCAAATTCGCGAACAGCTCGCTGCTCGAGCGGCTGATCGCGATCGTCGACAACTTCGAGCTCGGCCTCTCCGCTGCTCGTGGAGAAGGCGAAGCGTCTCCGATCTTTTCCGGGATGAGCATGGTGCTTAAGCAGCTCACCGATTTCCTGGCGGAGAATGGCTTGAAGCCGATCGATGCCGCGGGACAGAAGTTCGATCCGAACCTGCACGAAGCGATCGCCCACGAGCCGAGCCCGAGGGCGCCGGAAGGTGTGGTGATTCGCCAGACCCGCCGCGGCTACCGGATGAAAGATCGGCTGCTGCGGCCCTCGAGTGTCGTTGTTTCCAGCGGCCCGGCGAAGTAGCGTCTCCGCTGCTTCTGCACCCGACGCGCTCAGCTGATGGCCACTAAGAACAAACGCGACTATTACGAGGTTCTCTCCGTCTCCCGCGAGGCGACGGAGGAGGAGATCAAGCGCACGTATCGCAAGCTCGCGGTCAAGTTTCACCCCGATAAAAACCCGGGGGACGCGGAAGCCGAAGAGCGTTTCAAAGAACTCGGCGAAGCCTACGACGTCCTCATGGATGTCGAGAAGCGTGCCGCCTACGATCGCTATGGCCATGCCGCCTTCGCCCAGGGAACCGGGGGTCCGGGGCGCGGCGGGTTCCACGATCCCTTCGATATTTTCCGGGAAGTCTTCGGCGGCGCTGGTGCTGGTGGCGGTGCGGGTGGCGGCATCTTCGAGACCTTCTTTGGCGGCGGTGTGCAGATGGACCGCGAAGGGCGGCAGCGCGGCTCCGATCTCCGCTACGACATGCAGATCACGCTCGAGGAGGCGGCCTTCGGCACGGAAAAGGAGATCGAGGTGCGGAAACTCGACACCTGCGCGAAGTGCGACGGCAAAGGCGCGGAGTCCGGCTCCCGCTCGATCAATTGTCCCACCTGCGGCGGCCGGGGGCAGGTGATCAGCTCCCGCGGCTTCTTCCAGGTTTCGCAAACCTGCCCGCGTTGTCGCGGCGCGGGACAAATCATCGAGAAACCATGCCGCACCTGCGACGGCGAAGGGCGCGTGGAGAAGGCCAGCCGGATCAAACTCAGGATTCCCGCCGGCATCGCCGAAGGTTCACGTCTCCGCTCCACGCAGAATGGCGAAGCAGGAGTGCGCGGCGGCCCGCCGGGCGATCTCTACGTTGTCATCCATATCAAGGAGCACGAGATCTTCCAACGCGATGAGGATAACCTCTCCTGCGACTTGCCGATCTCCTTTGCCCTCGCGGCGCTCGGTGGCGAAATCGCGGTGCCCACGCTCGAAGGCAAGGCCAACCTCAAAGTTCCCGCCGGCACGCAGAGCGGTCAGATTTTCAAACTCCGCGGCAAAGGCATCAACAACGTCAACGGCCGCGAACGCGGCGATTTACTCGCGCGCCTCATCGTCGAAGTCCCGACGCGTCTGAATGCCGAGCAACGCCAGAAGCTGGAGGAGTTCGCCGCGTTGTGTGGAGATGAGAACACGCCGCTGCACAAAAGCTTCTTCGATCGTGCGAAAGAGTTCTTCCGATAGCTGCGCCCAGCGCCGCGGCTTGACGGCCATTCCCGCGAATCGCAACTTATTCCCGTGAGCACGGCGACCATTCCACTCCTGACGGTGGAGAATTACAAAATTCTTCCGGAGACCGGCCCGCGTTATCAGTTGATCGAAGGAGACCTTTACATGGCACCCGCGCCGAATCGCTTTCATCAGGATATCTCCCGAAATCTCGAGCACATCCTGCTCGACTATCTGCGGCAACATCCCGTCGGGAAGCTCTACGATGCTCCGTTCGACGTTTACCTCGACGATTACAATGTCTTTCAACCCGACATTCTGGTCGTTCTAAATGATCGGCTCTCCATCTTTACGGAGGCTGGTGCAGAAGGGGCTCCGGATTTCGTCGTGGAAATTCTCTCGCCGAAAACGGCTCGCCTCGATCGCGACAACAAGCGGCGCGTGTATGCCACGAGCGGCGTGCGTGAGCTGTGGATCATCGCGCCGGAGACGCGGAAGATTGAGATTTATCTTCTGGGCGAAAACGCCGCCGAGCCAGCGGCGGTTTACGGCGACCACGACACCTTTGAGTCGGCGCTCTTTCCCGGTCTCCGCTTCGAAGGCGCGGAAATCTTCGCGCAGTAGCTGCGGCTCTGCGCGCTGCGCTTCCGATGCATCGCTTTTACATCGCGCCTAACGAGTGGAATCCCGACGCGCTGGTGCTGACCGGCTCCGAGGCACATCACGCGCGGAACGTTTTGCGTCTCGCCGAAGGTGACAAGGTGGTCCTGTTCAATGGCCGCGGCCGCGAGATCACGGCTGCTGTCACGGGCACCGCCTCCCGCACCGTCGCGCTGCGCAAGCTCCACGAATCTGCCACCCCGCTGCTGCGCTGCCGCATCACGCTCGCGCAGGCGATTCCGAAAGGGAAGAACATGGACCTGATCGTGCAGAAGGCGGTGGAGATTGGTGCTTCGGAAATTGCGCCAATTCTCTCCGACCGCACGATCGTGCGGCTCGACGAAGATGACGTCGCGCAGAAGCAGGCAAAGTGGCAAACCGTCGCCATCGAAGCGGCGAAGCAGTGCGGACAAAATTGGCTGCCGCAAGTCGCTCCTCCCTGCACCCTGGCGCAGTTCTTCGCGGAGCGGCACAAGTTCGATCTGCAGCTCATCGGCTCGCTTCAATCCGACACGCTGCACCTGAAGCAGGTTCTCTCTGCTTACGGCAATCGACCGGAAAGCGTGCTGATGCTGATCGGACCGGAAGGCGACTTCACCCCGGCAGAGCTGAACCTGGCGCGCAGACACGGCTGTCGCCCCATCACACTCGGACCGATCATTCTGCGGGTGGAGACGGCGGCGATCTACTGCCTCAGCGTGCTCTCCTACGAGCTGCTGTAGGTCAATCGCAGCGCGTTTTCTGCATCGGAAAATCGACCGCGCGTTCCTTCCCCTTGCTCATCCCTTCAATCCGGCCCAGCAACGAGCCGTCTTCCTGCAGCCGATAAATCACGCGCTGCGGGAAATCGTGCGCGGGATTCGCGAAAACAACTTCACGGCTCTTCACCGTCACCAGCTTGAACGAGGTCTCCTTTTGCCCGGAGGGCTGCGCGATGAAGAAAACGTCGCCGTTCTCCTCCTCCACGATGCGCATGAATTCATGCGCGACTGTCTTCCCGCCGGCGATGGTGCGGCTCAGACCAAGCATTGTTTTTCCCTTTGGTTTCATCCAATGCTCCGACACCTCCCGGCCCCCGTCGGTCGAGTGCCAGCACCCGTGCAGCCACGCGAGGTCCTCGACCGTAGCCCCGCCGGCTGAGGTCAACGCGACGCTCGTGCACAGAATGAGCGCGAGGCGTCTCATGAGCGGCGCCCACCTTTGAGCAGTGTGGCAGCGTGTTCGAGCGCTGATTCGCTCTGCCCCCCGAGCATGCGCGCAATCTCGGCGCGCCGGCTGGTGCCGCTCACCTCGTGCAGGTCGGAATGGGTGCGGCCGGCGGACACTTCTTTGGTGACGACGAAATGGCTGCCGGCGGCGGCGGCGACCTGCGGCAGATGGGTGATACAGAGCACCTGATGATCTTCGGCGAGCGTGCGCATCTTTGCTCCGACCGCGTTTGCGATTTCGCCACCGACGTTCGCGTCAATCTCGTCGAAGATGAGCAGCGGAATGGCATCCTGCGCGGCGAGGGAAGATTTGATCGCGAGCATCAGCCGCGAAATCTCACCACTGGAGGCAATGCTGCGGAGTGGCTTGAGCGGCTCACCGGGATTCGGCGAGAAGAGCAGCTCCAGCACGTCGGTGCCGCTGAGCCTCGGCTCGGGCACGGGTGTGAGCTGCACCTGGAACTCGGATTGTTTGAAGCCGAGGTCGCGCAGGTTTTTGCGGACGGTTTCGGAGAGTTTCGGCGCGGCTTTGGTGCGCAGCTGGCGGAGCGCTTCGGCGGCACGGTGGGTTGTGTCGCGGGTGGCGTTTATCTCGTGTTCGAGACGCTGCAGCTCGGCGTCGCGTCCTTCGATTTTCGCCATCCGCTCCGCGGCGCGTTCGCCGAAGGCGATCACGTCGGCAAGGGAGCCGCCGTATTTCCGCTTCAGCGTCTCGAAGGTGGAGACGCGCTGCTCCAGGGCGGTGAGCTGCTGCGGGTCGAGATCGAGCCGCTCGACGTATTTGCCTAACGAGCGGCTGATCTCATCCAGCTCCACGACCGCGGCCGCGTGGCTGGTGGCGAACTCCGCCACGGCCGGATCGATTTTTTCCAGCTCGCGCAGGAGGCGCTGGGTCTCGGCGAGTTGTGTGAGCACCGACTCGTCGGCTTCGGCGAGGCGGGCGACCACGCCGCCCGCGAGTTCGATCAGACGTTTGCGGTTGCTCGCCAACTTGTAGCGGCTTTCGATTTCCTCTTCCTCGGCCGGATCGAGTTTGGCGGAGCGGATCTCGTGGACCTGATGGCGGAGCAAGTCCAGCTCCTGCTCGCGTACCATTTCGGCGGTGCTGAGCTGCGCGTGCTCGGCGGTGAGCGCCTGCCGCCGGCGATAGTGCTTCTGGTATTCCGTCCGGGCGGCGTCGGCGTGCGCGAAGCTGTCGAGCAGCGCCAGCTGGCGTTCCGGCGCGAGCAGGGATTGGTGATCGTGCGGGCCGTGCAGATCGACCAGCTCGTCGCCTAACGACTTCAAGACGGCGAGAGTCGTCGGCGAGCCGTTGATGAACTGGCGGTTCGCGCCGGTGGCGGAGAGCGTCCGTTTCAGGATCAGCTCACCGGCGCACGGTTCGACACCGGCTTCTTCGAGCGCCGCGTTCAACCGGGTCAGCTCCGCACCTGCAAAAACGGCTTCGACGGTGCAAAGCTCGGCGCCGGTGCGGATGAGCGACTTGTCCGCGCGTTCGCCGAGGAGCAGCTGCAGCGCGCCGATGATGATCGATTTGCCGGCACCGGTTTCGCCGGAGATGGCAGTGAAGCCGGGTTGCAGCTCCCACTCCAGCTGCTCGACGAGGGCGAGATTCCGGATGCGCAACAGGTGGAGAACGGCGGGCATTTGCGAGGTTGAGACTTCCGGGGTGCGAGCGGAGACTGCGCCGCTGTTCTGAACTCTCACCACTCATCTATCAACCATCAACTGATCGTCACTTTCCTCGGCACCGGCACCTCACAGGGCGTGCCGATGATCGGCTGCGACTGCGCCGTGTGCCGCTCGCCTGATCCGCGCGATCAACGCCTCCGGTCTTCGATCTATCTCGAAACTCCGGAGTGCGCGTGGGTGGTGGATACCGGCACGGATTTCCGGACGCAGGCGCTGCGAGAGAGGATCCGCCGACTGGATGCGGTGGTGTTCACGCACTCGCATACGGATCACATCATGGGGTTCGACGATCTGCGGCGGTTCGGCGCGATCCGCGGCTCTATGCCGGTGTATGCGGCGGCGGAGACCATGGCGGATCTGCGGCGGGTGTTCCGGTTTGCCTTCGAGGCGGAGAATCCGTTTCCGGGTTATCTGAAACCAGAGCCGCACATTGTGGACGGACCTTTTGAGCTCGGGGCGACGACGATCACGCCGTTGCCGGTGCCGCATGGTCACGCCACGGTGAACGGTTATTTATTCTCGCGTGACGGTGTGAAGTTGCTCGCTTATCTGAGCGATTGCAGCGAGGTCCCGGAGGCGAGCGCGGCGCAAATCGCCGGCGTGAAAGCGCTGGTGATCGATGCGCTCCGGCCGAAGCCGCATCCGACGCACCTGAGCGTGGATCAGGCGCTGGCGGTGGCGGAGCGGGTGCGACCGGAGATGACTTACTTTACTCACATCGCGCACGAGCTGGCGCACGCCGCCGAAGCGGATCTGCCGCCGCACGCGCGGATGGCCTACGACGGATTGAAACTGGAGCTGTGAACGGGCGGGCCTTGATTCTGAGCCTGGTGGTGGCGGTGACGTTGCTCACCGCACCACGGGCCGAGGCCGCGGATCCAGCGTTGGCCAAGGCCACGATCGTAATATTTAACAGCAACATCTCGGAGTCTGCCGCGCTCGCGAAATTCTACGCGCAAAAGCGCGGCATCCCTCGTGATCATCTGGTGGGGCTCGCCTGCTCGACGGAGGAGGAGATCAGCCGGGAGGATTATGACCGCACGATCGCGAAACCGCTGCGGGAGGTTTTTCGAAAGCGGAAGTGGTGGACCGTGAGCGACTCGGCGGACGGCGAAACGCGGGTGACGGCGAACAGCATCCGTTTTGTCGCGTTAATGAAGGGGATGCCGCTGAAGATCCGCGCGGCGGAGGCGTACGAGGGCGATAAGCCGCGCGAAGGTCCGATCGGGAACCGCAATGATGCCTCGGTGGACTCGGAGTTGACGGTGCTCGGTCGCTTCTCGCGGGAGATTTCGGGCGCGCTCAACAATCTGTACTTCAAGAGCTTCCGCGCCTTTATGGAGACGGGAGATTCCGTGCAGATGCTGGTCTGTCGGCTCGACGCGCCGACGAGCGCGACGGTGCGGCGGATGATCACCGACGCGATCGAAACGGAGAAGACCGGACTCTGGGGCCGCGCGTATGTGGATAGCGCGCAGAATCCTGCGGGTGGCCTCGCGGTCGGCGACGATTGGCTGAAGGAGGTGGTGCAGCAATTCCGCAAGTCGGGTGTGCCGGTGGTGCACGACAGTCTGCCGACGATCTTTCCGGAAGGATATCCGATGAGTGATTGCGCGCTGTACTACGGCTGGTACGCGGGCGGGGTGGCGGGGCCGTTTGTGGATCCCGCCTTTCGTTTTACGCGGGGCGCGGTGGCGGTGCACATTCACTCCTTCAGCGCGGCGACGTTGCGCGATCCGAATGCGCATTGGGTGGGACCGCTGGTGGAGCGGGGAGCAGCCGCGACCGTCGGGAACGTCTACGAGCCGTATCTGCAGCTCACCACCTATCTGAATATTCTGAACGACCGGCTGCTGCACGGCTTCACGTTTGCCGAGAGCGCCTACATGGCGACGCCGGTGTTATCGTGGATGACGGTGATGGTGGGCGACCCGCTCTACCGGCCGTATGCGAAGTGGTTGCAACTCGAAACGCCGGACCCGAAGAAGCCGGCCTCCGACTGGCGCATGATGCGCGAGTTTACGCTCAAGCATTTGGATCAATCGCCGGCCGAATTCCGGAAGCTGGCGCGGGAGGCGGCGTCCCGCGCGAAGAACGCGGCGATGATCGAAGACATCGGCCTGCGTGAGGCGGAGGAGGGAAATTGGGCGGCGGCGACGAGCCACTTCCAGCAGGCGCGGGCGATCTACACGAAACGCGACGACATTTTGCGGTCGGTGCTGCACGAGGCGAACGGATGGGCGCAACAGGGGCAACCGAAGCGCGGGGTGGAGGTGGTGCGGAGTGTCCTGCGCATCGTCTCCGATGCGGCGACGGTGGCGTTGTTCCGGAAAGTGGAAGCGGATCTGAGTCCGCCACCGCCTGCGCTGCCTGCGGCCACGCCGTGAAAGCGACCTAACGAATGATCCCGCGTTCGCTGCCACGGATGAAGTCGAGGATCTGGGTGATCTCTTTGTTCGCGGGCAGTTCCTTCTGCACGGCTTCCACCGCCTGCCGGGTGTTCAGCTTCGAGCGGTAGATGAGGCGGAACGCTTCCTTGATCCATTTCACGCTTTCGGGGGCAAAGCCATTCCGCTCCAGGCCGATCAGGTTGATGCCGCGGATCTCCGCGGGATTGCCGTCCGCGATCAGGAAGGGGGGCACGTCCTGCACGATCTTCGAGCAGCCGCCGGTGATGGCGAATGGTCCGATGCGACAGAATTGATGCACGGCGGTGAGGCCGCCCATGACCGCGTGGTCGCCGATCTGCACGTGGCCGGCGAGCGTGGCGTTGTTCGAAAAGATGACGGCGTCGCCGACCTCACAATCATGCCCGATATGGCTGTAGGCGAGAAAATTGCCGCAGCCGCCGATCCGCGTCTTCCCGGCGGCGGTGGTGCTGCGGTTCACGGTGCAGAATTCGCGAAAAGTGTTTTCCTGCCCGATCTCGAGGTAGGTCGGCTCGCCCGCGTATTTCAGGTCCTGCGTCTGCTGCCCGATCGAGCAGTAGGCGTAGAACTTGTTCCGCGCGCCGGCGCGCATCGGACCGCAGAGGGTCACATGATGCTGCAGCCAGCAGCCGGCGCCGAGCACCACCTCCGGGCCGATGATCGAGTAAGGTCCTACCACCGTGCCGGCGCCGAGCTCCGCGCTGGAATCCACGATCGCGGTGGGGTGAATCTGCACGTCGTCCATTACAGGAATGTGAACATCAGCTCGCCTTCGGAGACCACCTGGTCGTTCACGGCGCAGTGGCACTTCGCCTTCGCCAGCTTACCGCCGCGGGATTTCGTCAGCTCCGCATGAATGAAGAGGGTGTCGCCGGGGAAAACCGGTTTCCGGAATTTCACATCGTCCGCGCTGATGAAATAGCCGATGCGGCTGGCGCTCTGCGTGATCTTCATCATCAAAATGCTGGCCACCTGCGCCATCGCCTCCACCTGCAGCACGCCGGGCATGACGGGGTGGCCGGGAAAGTGCCCGCCGAAGTAGGGCTCGTTGATCGTGACCGATTTGACGCCGGTAATCTTCGTCTCGCCTTCAAAGCCGAGAATCCGATCGACCATCAGGAACGGGTAACGATGCGGCAGAATGTCCATGACCTGCTTGATGTCGAGACCGCCTTCTCCCGCCGGAAAGGCGCGCGGCTGCAGGGCCGGCATGGTCTTCGCGTGCTCACGGACGAGGGTTCGCGCCAGCTCCGCGTTCGGCCCGTGGCCGGGCTTCACCGCGATGATGTGCCCGCGGAGGCGATGCCCCACGAGCGCGAGATCGCCGATCATATCGAGGATCTTGTGCCGCACGAATTCGTCCTCGAAACGCAGCGGCTCCTTGCTCAGGACCGCATCGCCACGAATCACAATGGCATTCTCCAGGCTTCCGCCTTTGATCAGATTCTTCTCCATCAACGGCTGCACGTCCTCGTAGAAAACAAACGTCCGCGCCGGCGCGATCTCCTTCTCGAAAATTGCCGGTGTAATTTCGGTTGAAAGAAATTGTGTGAAGCGCCCCTGCGGGCCCACCTGAGTGCAGGAGATGCGAAATTTCTCATCCGGCAGCACCACCAGCACGGAGCCGCCTTTCGTCTCGATGTGGAGCGGCTCGCGCACCGTGAAAGGCCGGCGGGGCGACTCCTGCGGAATCACACCTGCTTTCTTGATCATCTCGACGTAGCCGATCGCGCTGCCGTCGCCGATCGGTGGCTCGTTGGCGTCCATCTCGATGATGGCGTTGTCCACACCCATCGCCGAGAGCGCCGCCAGCACGTGTTCCACCGTGTGCACGCGCATGGCGCCTTCGCCGATGGTGGTGGCGCGCTCCACCGTCTTCAGATTCTCGACGCGCGCGTCGATCGTCGGCTCCTCCTGCAGATCTTTGCGTTTAAATTTGATCCCGTGATCGACCGGCGCCGGCTGCAGGCGGAGCGTCACCTTCTCGCCCGTATGCAACGAGGTGCCGCTCAGGCTGGCGGATTTTCCGACGGTGTGTTGAAGCTCGGGCGTCGCAGGCATAGTCGCCTAACTAACAAAGAATTCCGGTGGTGACTAGGCGCCGTTTACCGCGCGTCCGTTGCGTCCGGCGGCACGTCGCCGCAAGTTGAAGGAGAACGATCGGTGAAACCGGGAGGGTCTATGAGTGAACGTGCAAGGGATTGGGGAGTTCGGGTGCAGGTGCGTTGGGCGATGGCGATTTTTGGGGTCGCGTTGCTCAGTGGAGCGGCGGTGGCGCAGCTGCCGAACGTAGAGCCGGGTGTCGTCTCCGTGGAAGTGCAGCAGGTCGCCGCCGGATTGTCGTCGCCGGTCGAGATGGTCTCGGCGCAGGACGGCAGCGGGCGTTTGTTTATCGTCGAGCAGCCGGGACGCATTCGCGTGCTGCGGGCTGGGGTGGTGCAGCCAACGCCGTTTCTCGACATCGTGGCGCAGGTGAAATCCGGCGGCGAACGCGGTCTGCTCGGGCTCGCGTTTCATCCCGGGTTCAGCGACCCCGGCAGCCCCGGTTTCCGGCGGTTCTTCACTTACCAGACGGAGGAGCCGGTCGCCCCCGCCGACTTCACGGTGCCGATGTCGGGAGCCTTTGATAATCAGAGCGTCGTCACGGAGTGGCAGGTCTCCGCGATTGATCCTGATGTCGTGGACCTCGCCACGCGCCGCGACGTCGTGCGGATCGATCAGCCACAATCAAATCACAACGGCGGCAAGATCGCTTTTCGCGTGCGCGACGGCTATCTCTACATCGCCATCGGTGACGGCGGAGCTGGGAATGATGTCGGCCCCGGCCACACGCCAAACCTCGGCAACGGCCAGGACACTTCGAATCTGCTCGGCAAGATCCTGCGCCTTGATCCGCTGGCGCCTGCCACCACCGCGGGCAGTGCTGATCCCATCAGCGGCAACGGACGTTACCGCGTCCCTGCGAACAACCCGTTCGTGGGCGTCGCCGGTCTCGATGAAATCTACGCTTACGGGTTCAGGAATCCCTACCGTTTCAGCTTCGATGCGATGTCGGATCAACTGCTCGTGGGAGACGTCGGACAGGGTGCGATCGAGGAGGTCAACATCGTGCAGTCCGGCGGCAACTACGGCTGGAACCGCAAAGAAGGCAGTTTTCTTTTCAACCCGGCGAACGGTTCCATCTCGCCGGATCCAAATCCGAATCCGGCATTTATCGACCCGGTGCTGGAGTATGACCACGGCGATGGCATCTCCGTCATCGGCGGCTTCATTTACCGTGGCAGCGCCATCCCGGCCCTCGCGGAGAAGTATGTCTTCGGGGATTTCCTGCGACCACCGGCCGGCGGGCGGCTCTTCTATGCGAATCTCGCCACCCGCGTGATCGAGGAGCTGCGGCTCGGCAGCGATCCGCGCACCTTCACGCTCCGCATCAAAGGCTTCGGCGTCGATGATGCCGGCGAGATTTACGTCATGGCGGACAACGCGAACAACACCGCCGGCCAGATCTTGCAGCTGGTGCCGATCCCTGCTGTCCCGGCGCTGCTGAACTTCTCGACGCGTGGTCGCGTGCAGGCGCAGGAGAACGGTTTTCTGATCGGTGGCTTCATCGTCACCGGCAGCATGCCGAAGTCGATCGTGGTGCGGGCGATCGGTCCCTCCCTCGCCGTGAATGGTCAGCCGATCCCCGGCCGCCTCACGAATCCAACGCTGCGGCTGCAGGGCGAGAATGGCGTGGAGCTTGGGCTGAACGACGATTGGATGACGCATCCACGCCAACAGGAGATCTCCGAGGCCGGCCTCGCGCCGTCGCACCCGCAGGAGTCGGCGCTGCTTGCGGAGCTACAGCCCGGCGCCTACACGGTCACCGCGCGCGGAGTTGACGGGGAGACGGGCATCGGGCTCGTCGAGGTCTTCGATGCGCAGCGAGACACACCGGCGAACGCCGTGAATCTCTCCACGCGCGGTCGCGTGCAACCGGGCGACGATGCCCTGATCGGCGGGGTGATTTTCGAAGGGACGCAGCGTGTGATCCTCCGCGCGATCGGGCCATCGCTGACCGCTCGCGGGGTGGCCGACGCCCTGCCGAACCCGACGCTGCAGCTGGTCAATGCGTCCGGCGTGCAGGTGGCGTTCAATGACAACTGGCGCTCGGACCAGGCCGCCGAGATCATGGCCAGCGGAGTGCCACCGGAAAATGATGCGGAGGCGGCGATCGTCGCCACGCTGCCGGCTGGAGCCTACACGGCGATCGTCCGCGGCGCAGGCGAACCGAACGGCATCGCGCTGGTGGAGGTCTTCCGGTTAAATCCGTAGCCGCGCTGCTATTCTGTCACCTTTCGGCAGCCGACCACGATGGTGCGGCCGAGCAAGAGGTCGAGCCGGTTCATGTCGCGGACGAACGGCTCGTTCCGCGCGTCCATCGTCTGCAGCTTCGCACTGCGTTCCCTGGCCATGGCGAGCGTGGAGAAGAGGCGAATCGGCAGCCAGAGGAAAGCGAGGGCCAGCCAGGAACGGCGCTGCAGTTTGTCGATGGAGACACTGATGTCGGTAAACCCGGCGGCGTGCAGCGCGTGCGCGAGATAGAAATAGGCGATGGGATTGATGTGGCCGTAGGTGGAGTGCTGTCGATCGTCGCCGAGCCGCAGCGGGCCAAACATATTGAAGAAGCCGAAGAACAGATAGCGCAGGCG
>JACCZQ010000231.1 GCA_013695905.1 Chthoniobacterales bacterium | reverse complement strand
ATGCAATACAACCAGTTCGTGCCCTACACGGACCGGCTCGATTATCTGGCACCGCTGGCGAACAATGTCGCCTACGCGTGCGCGGTCGAGAAGCTGATGGGATGGGAATTGCCGCCGCGCGGGAAAGCGATCCGCGTGCTCTGCTGCGAGCTGGCGCGCATCCAGGCGCATCTGCTCGGCATCGGCGCGATGGCGCTCGATCTCGGGGCGATGACGGTGTTCCTCTACACGTTCACGGAGCGGGAGAAGATCTACAATCTCTGCGAGATCATTTCCGGGGCGCGGTTCACCACCTCTTACACGCGGGTGGGCGGGCAAATCCGCGATCTGCCGGCGTCGTTCTTTCCGCAGCTGGAGAAGTTCCTCGACGATTTCATTCCGCAGCTCGATGAGGTGGATAGCCTCCTCACGCGGAACAAGATTTTCGTCGATCGCACCCGCGATGTCGGCGTAATCCCGAAGGAGCGGGCGATCGCCTACGGACTTTCCGGGCCGAACTTGCGCGGCAGCGGCGTTGATCACGATCTGCGGAAGAAACATCCCTATCTCGACTACGAGCAATACGACTTCGAGGTGGCGATCGGCTCCGCGGGTGACGCCTACGATCGTTACCTCGTGCGCCTCGAGGAGATGCGGCAGAGCGTCAAAATTTTGCGGCAGGTGATCGACACGATGCCCGACGGGCCAATCAATGTCGTTGACTGGAAAAACATGCCGCCGCCGAAGAGCCACGTGATGACGAAGATGGAGGAGCTCATCCATCACTTCATCGTGGTGACGGAGGGGCTGAAGGCGCCGCCGGGCGAGGTCTATTTCGGCGCCGAAAACCCGAAGGGTGAACTCGGATTTTATATCAACAGCAAAGGCGGCGGGGTGCCGCACCGGCTGAAGATTCGCTCACCATCGTTCTGTAATTTGAGCATTTTGCCCGAGCTCCTGCCGGGCTGCAGCGTCTCCGATGTGGTGTCGGTGCTCGGCAGTCTGGACTTCGTGATGGGCGAATGCGACAGATGATTTTCCACTCATGAAGACATTGAAATACAGCTGGTTTGTAGTCGCGCTGGCCGCGGTGGTGATTGCCGTTACAGGGTGCAATCGCAACGCACTCTCCGGCTCAAAATTGACCCAGGAAAACTACGACAAAATCGTAGTCGGGATGGCCAAGCCGCAGGTGGAAAATATCCTCGGCACGCCGACGACGATCGAGACGACCGACATGATTATTTTCCAGAAGACGAACTGGCGCTACGAGGACGGCGACAAGTTCGTGCTCGTGAATTTCAAGAACGAAGAGGTGGAGGGAAAAACCTCGAACCTCAGCCGCTGACGCTGCTTCGCGATGAGATCGACGCTGCCAGCTCTGCGCGCTTCGTGTGTGTTGTTGTGCGCGCTGCTGCTCGCGGCTTGTCAGCCGGGGAAGCGGATCACGAAAGCGAACGTGGACCAGGTGCAGGAAGGCATGGCGAAGAAGCAGGTGGAGTCGATCCTCGGGCTGCCAACCTCTGTTGAGACCAGGGAAATGGATATCACCACGAAAACCACATTCGTCTACGTCCAGGGTGAAGACACGGTCACGATTGTGTTTTGGGGCGACAAACTGGAGACGAAGCAGAGCACTCTGAAAGAGTAGCGGGACCGCCTGTGGAATCGACGATGGACGCTGCTGCTGAAGGCACGAACGGAACCGAGGATCCATCCGAGCCGAAGCCGGTCAGCGTCCCTGAGGAACTCCAGCGAGAGATGGAACGCGCGATCACGCGTTATCCGGCCGACCGGAAACGGAGCGCGTCGATGCCGTTGCTCCATCTTTGGCAGGAACACTTCGGCTACATCAGCGACGAAGGGATTCTTTGGATCGCGCAGAAGCTGGAGCTGGAGCCGATCAATATCCTGGAGCTGGTGACGTTCTACCCGATGTATCGGCAGAAGCCGGCGGGGAAGAAACACATCCGCGTTTGCCGGACGCTGAGCTGCGCAATGGCGGGCAGTTATCAGCTGATGGAAAACCTCGCCGCGGCCGCGGGCATCGAGCAGCCGGGGCACGATCATCACGATACCGGGATGCACAACCCGGAGGTGAAGGACGAGGCGGGCGAATACAGCATCGAGTTTGTCGAATGTCTCGCCAGCTGCGGAACGGCGCCGGTTTGCATGGTGGAGGATGAGCTGCACGAGAACGTGCGGCCGGAGCTCGCGCGCGATATTGTTTCGGGTCATCACCGCCCCGGTGGTTTTCCGTCGCAGCCGCACCCGTCCGAGCGGCGGCTGATTTTCAAGGATCTGGCGCGCGACGATTGGTCGATCGCTCTCGACCGCTACATCCGCGAAGGCGGTTACGAGCCACTGAAGAAAGCCGTCACGATGTCGCGCACCGACATTGTGAACGAGGTGAAAACCTCCGGGTTGCGCGGCCGCGGCGGCGCCGGCTTTCCGTGCGGCGTGAAGTGGAGCTTCATCAAGGAAGACGAGAAGAAGCCGGTTTATCTCATTTGCAACGCGGACGAGTCGGAGCCCGGCACCTTCAAGGATCGCTACATCATCCATCAGGACCCGCATCAGC
>JACCZQ010000201.1 GCA_013695905.1 Chthoniobacterales bacterium | reverse complement strand
GCACCGGATCAGCCGGTCTCGAAAGCGGCCCTTCTGCCGGACGGGTCGGTGGTCTTGTCGGGTAAATTCCAGGTCGCTGGACAGTCCGGCACCTTTTCGCTAGCGAAGCTCACCGCGACCGGCGCATACGACGGATCGTTTAACCCACCGAGCGTGGCTAACGCGGCGGGTCCCGCTCGGGCTGCCGTGATCAGCAATGTGCGTCTGGCGCCGGACGGCAGGATTTGGGTGTTGGGGCGCTTTGACAGTATCGGAGGGACGCCCGCGCCGGGTGTCGCTCGGCTGAATCCCGATGGCTCCCTGGACAGCACCTTTCAACTGACAGGCGTTGAGCATTACGACTATACCAACGATAGAACTGACGTCGTTTTCGCGGACGCCCGGACGGCTTACCTCGTCGGCACCTTCCGGCGGCCGGGGGAGCCAGTGCCCTTTGCGGTGACGCGGATCGTCAACATCGGCCCCGCGCTGCAACTCACTGGTGCAGTTTCACGGAAAACGCACAGCGGTCTCGGAGACTTTAGTATCGACCTGCCGCTCACCGGTCAATCGGGAGTGGAATGCCGCAGCGGCGGCGCTGACGGCAATCACACGCTCGTTTTCACTTTCACTAATAACGTCGTGAGCGGCAATGCGAACGTCACCGGTGGAACTGGAAGCGCGTCAGGCGCTCCGATCTTTAGTGGCAACACGATGACGGTAAATCTCACCGGGGTTTCCAATGGCCAAACCGTCATGGTCACTTTGGATAATGTGACCGATGCCCTCTCGCAGGTGCTGCCTGTTGCCACGGTCAGCGCCAGCTTCCTCCTCGGAGACACCAATGGGAACCGCTCCGTCAACGCCTCCGATATCGGCCAGACAAAATCCTATTCCGGCCAGACGACCGACGCGACGAACTTTCGTGGCGATGTAAACCTCAGCGGCACCGTTAACGCCTCCGATATTGGGCTCGTGAAATCGCGAGCGGGCACGTCGCTGCCGCCGTGATGGCGGCGAAATCTGCGGCTGCGCGTCGCCCGTTTATGGGAAACTGACAAAGACGAAGCACTAAATGACCGGCCTAAGGCGGCGACATCACGCGTAAGCGGAAGATGCTGGAGAAGCAGAAAGAAGGAAAGAAGCGGATGAAAAGCATCGGCAAGATCAACCCCGAAAGCTTTCGGGGCAGGAAGCCTTCATCCAGGTCCTGAAGACGCAGTAGAGACAACGAAACGGCGGCTCCGGCCAAGGTAGCGCCAGCGCCCGGAAGGTAGCGCAAGCTTCCAGCTTGCAGAGTCTGCTCTGGGGCGGACCCGGCGCGCATGAGGGAAGGAGAATCCCGCAAGCTGGAAGCTTGCGCTACTTTCGCGGAGGGACGCACTGCCGTGCGTCTGCGCGTTTGCCGCAGCGCGGCGGACAGCCTGAAAACTCCCCCGCTCGCCCGCCGATTTTCCGTTTCCCAACCTGCTGCATTCCTGTAGCGTCCCGCCCATGTTCACGCCGCGCTACATCAAGCACAGCAAGCTGCTGGTCCGCCACGCGCAGAAGTATTTGCGCTACAAGAAAGATATCCTTTCGGACGAAGACCGGGGCGGGATCGTCGGCGGCATCGCGGCACTCGAAGGCGCCCTGAAGCAGCGCGACAAAGAAGGCATCAAGAGCAAGGCGGAAGCGCTCGATCAGAAACTTCACTCCCTCACGCCGGTCACCTGGGAGTCGCACTGGCGGGAGAACGTGGAGGTGATCCTCGTCGCCATCATCGTGGCGGTGGGGATTCGCTCCTATTTCCTGCAGCCGTTTAAGATCCCGACCGGCTCCATGCAGCCGACGCTCAACGGCATCATCGGTCACCCGCGGAACGAGCCCGCACCGAACATCGCGCGACAGGTCGCCGAGTTCTTCATCCTCGGGCGCAACTACATCAACGTGGTCTCGGCCGTGGACGATCGGGTGCGTTACATCGAGCCGCAGAAATTCGGTTTCTTTTTCACTTTCTCGCGCATCATTTGCGACCGGCAATCCTTCCTCGTTTACGCGCCGCCGGACACGTTGAAACAGGACTTCAAGGTGACGCCCGGCGCCAGCTACCGGGCCGGTGAGGTGATCGCGCGCGGCGCCGTCGATACCGGCGACCAGGTCTTCGTGGACAAGGTCAGCTATAATTTCGTGAAGCCGAAACGCGGCGATGTTTTCGTCTTTCGCACCAACGACGTCGTCGGCATCCCGGCCGATCCGCAGACTGGTGCGCCCTTCTACATCAAGCGCCTCGTCGGCCTGGGGGGCGACGAGTTACGGATCGAGCCGCCCCTGCTCTTCATCAACGGCCAGCCCGCGGAAGGGCCCAGCTTCGCCCGCGTGATGTCCACGCAGGACGGCTACCGCGGCTATGCGCTGGCGGGCACGCACCTCGCCGAGTTCAATCGCCCATTCCAAGTGCCGGAAGGGCATTTCTTCGCGATGGGCGACAACAGCTACAACAGCTACGACAGCCGCTACTGGGGCGCGGTGCAGGAATACAACCTCGTCGGCCGCGGCCTGCTTGTGTATTGGCCGTTCAATCGCCACTGGGGCTTGATTCGGTGAGAAGCGAAATGTGAGAGATCGAACGGTAGAGCGGGCGCGTCGTCTCACATCTCACGTCTCACGTCTCACCCTCGCCGGGTAGCGAATGGACGCGATCACGCCGTTCCTTCCACTGCTCGGTCTCGTCGTCGGATACGTGCTGGTGATGCTGTTCAATCCGGTGCGTCTCGCGCTGCGGGATGGTTTCCGCTGCATCACGCGTTTCAAGCGCATCTGGCTCACGTTTGTGCTGCTCGGCTTCGCCTACTCGATCTTCCAGTTCGCCACCTTCACGCCGTTTACGGACCCGGCGCCGCTGGACCTGCGGGAGATCACCGAAGTCTCGACGTGGGGCTGGCCGCGGCTCGCCGAAGTGTGGCGCGAAACTCCGCTGCCGACGCTCGAAGGTGTGGCCGGCATTTTCGACAATGCGACCACGACATACCCTCTCTCCGTCGTCGCCGCGGTGCTGCTGCTCTGCAACTGGCGCGGCCTGCACGGCGCGCTCCTCGTCGCGCTGCGGAAACGGTTCCAGCTCTGGGCGTATTTGATTTACCTGGTGGTGGTGCTCAGCGCGGTCGCGTCGTTGTTCAAGCCGATTGTCTTCTGGCGACTGCCGATCTGGCGCACCGTTCTCCCGGAGGCGTGGCTGTTTCAGACCGCCGCGTCGGTCGATGCGGTGGCGTTCATCTTTGAATATCTCTTCGGTGTTTACATTCAGGTGTATCTCATCACCGTCTGCCTCGCCTGGATCAAAGGGCTCAGTTTCACCGAGCTGGGGTTGTTCCAGTTCGCGGTGCGGCGCTTCAGCTTTGTGCTGAAATGGGCGGGCGTGGTGATCTGCTCCAGCCTCGTGATTGTGCGGCTGCCGCTGCTGCTGGCTTACTTCATCGAGCTGCCGGGTGTGATCGACTACCAGCTTTATCAACGCTACGCAATGAGTGCGCTGCTGCTGCTGTTTGCGTCGGTGCAGATCTCGCTGGTCTTGCACAACGAAAGCCTGAAGGCCGCGCTCCACGCGCACTGGTTGTTCATCCGGCGAAACGCGTCACGCTTCGCGTGGTTTCTGCTGATTTGCGCGCTGCACTTTTTCATCCTGATGGCGTGCGATGCGGTGGTGCGCGGAGCAGTGGGAGAACGGCTCGCGGGGATGATTGCGTGGAAGATGATTTATGTCGTGGCGCGGGGGCTGATCACCGGCTG
>JACCZQ010000199.1 GCA_013695905.1 Chthoniobacterales bacterium | reverse complement strand
CGAATCCGGGCGTGCCGTGCCAGACCCTGATCGAGGAGTCAGAGATCGCCCTGGTGTCCCATCAGAAGAGGGCTGCCAGAACAGTAGTGAAATGTAACAGAGACTTCGGATACGGTGCCCTCATCCTAACCTTCTCCCACGGGGAGAAGGAACTCCCTCTCCTCGGGGAGAGGGCTGGGGTGAGGGGAATCTCCACGCAGGCCAGCTGGTGCCGACGTGTCCGAAGTCAATGTTACACCACACTAGTTCTTCGTGGGGCCGCTCATGGGCGGCTTCGTCCAGCGGCCGGCAAATTCGTCGCGGTATTCAGGCGTGGTTTCCGGGGCGAAGCCGTGACGCATGATGTTCTCGGTGACGACCCGTGGGACGACGAAGTTGAGCAGGTAATCGGAGCTGCCGGCTTTGGTGCCGCCGCCGCTCATTTTGAAACCACCAAAAGGATGGCGGCCCACGACTGCGCCGGTGCAGGAGCGGTTCACGTAAACGTTGCCGGCTTCGAGCTCCGCTTTGACACGCTCGATATTCGCCGGGCTGCGGGAGAAGAAGCCGGCGGTGAGCGCATACTTGGTGCCGTTCGCCACCGCGATGGCTTCGTCGAGGTTGCGCACTTTGATGACGCTGAGGACGGGACCGAAGATCTCTTCCTGCGCCAATCGTGAATCGGGCCGCACATTGGTGAAGATGGTGGGCGGAATGAAGTAGCCGTCGGCGGGAATGTCCTTCGCCTGATAGGCGAGTGTCGCCTCGGTCTTCCCGTGCTCGATCCGCTCCAGGATGCGCTTGTAAGCCTTCTCATCGACGACTGGTCCGACGGTGATGCCGGGCGCCTCCGGATTGCCGGTGCGCAGGCTGGCGGTCGCGGCGATGAGACGCTCCACGACGCGGTCGTAGTTCTCCTCGAGGACGATCAAGCGCGAACACGCAGAGCATTTTTGTCCCTGGTAACCGAAGGCCGAGTAAACGGTGTCCACGATCGTCTCGTCGAGGTCGGCATCGGAATCGACGATGACGGCGTTTTTCCCGCCCATTTCGCAGACGACGCGTTTCAGTTCGCGCTGGCCGGGGAGAGTTTTACCGGCTGATTCCCAGATCCGGAGGCCGACCTCGCGGGAGCCGGTGAAGGCGATCATCACCACTTCGGGATGCTCGACGAGGTGCTGACCGATGACGGAGCCGTGGCCGGGGAGGTAATTCAGCACGCCCGGCGGCACCCCTGCTTCTTCGAAAATCTCCATCAGCAGCGCGCCGGTGACAGAAGAGGGCTCCGCCGGTTTCATGATGACGGTGTTCCCGGTGACAATGGCGGCGGAAACCATGCCGGTGAGGATGGCGATCGGAAAATTCCACGGGGCGACGACCAGCGCCACGCCGCGCGGCCAATAATGCTGGTAGCTCTCCTCGCCGAGCACGTGCTGCGTCAGCTTCGGCCGGCCCATGATGCGCATTTGCTGCGCGTAAAAGAGAAGGAAATCGATCGCCTCACGAATGTCGCCATCGGCTTCGGCCCAGGCTTTGCCGACTTCGAACACTTCCAGCGCCGATAACTCGAACCGCCGCCGGTCCATGATGGCGGCGGCCCGCTCGAGCAGCTCCGCACGATGATCGACGCTGACGCGGCACCACTTCTGGAATGCGTCACCGCCTGCTTTGACCGCCTGCTCCGCTTCCGGGATCCCTGCTTCGGCGACGGAGCCGACAATCTGCGCCGGGTTGCTCGGGTTGAGCGAATTCATCCATTTCCCGGTGGTGACCTTCTGCCCGTTGATGACGAGCGGATACTGCCGGCCGAGCTGCGCCCGCACTTCCCGGAGGGCGGTCTGCATTTGCTCCTGCGTCTGGCGATGGACGAAATTGACCAGCGGCGCGTTCTCGTAGCTGTCGCCGGGAGGGGTTTCGCGCGAGTGCCCGTTGCGGCCGTGGTCTGGCGCGGAGCCGTCCGGCTCGATGCTGGTGCCGCCGCGTTTCCAATCCGGACCGACCGTGGAAAGCGATGAGGTCCGCTTCGCGATCAGGGTATTCGGATCGCGCAGGAGCTGCGCGGCCGAGGCGTTGTCGGTGAATTTCGCGCGCAGGAAGCCTTCGTTCGAGGTGTTTTCGAGGAGACGACGGACGAGGTAAGCCATGCCGGGCAGCAATTCGCCGACGGGACAATATTCGCGGACGCGGTAGCCCATCTCGACCAGCGCGCGCTTGATTGGCCCCGCCATGCCGTAGAGCAGCTGGAATTCGAACCGGCTTTTGTCGATCCCCATCTGCTCCGCGAGCGCCTGCGCGTGCGCGATGCTGCGGACGTTATGCGAGCCGAAGGCGGAGGTGACGATGTCCTCGTTCTCCAGCAGCACCCGCGTGCAGGTCTCGAAATTTGCGTCACTCTCCGGCTTCTGCAGCCAAACCGGCACACGCCAGCCGTTCTGCGCCGCTTTGATTTTCTCGTAGTCCCAATAGGCGCCCTTCACCAGCCGCACCGTGAAGCGGGTGCCGCGCCGCCGCGCCCACTCGATCAGATCCCGCAGGTCCCGCTCCGCATCCCGCAGGTAAGCCTGGATGACGATGCCGGCGTGCGGCCAATTCCGGAACTCCTCCTCCATGAAAAGCGTCTTGAAGAGTTCCAACGTGGCGTGCTTATGCGCGTAGCTCTCCATGTCGAAATTCACAAACGCGCCCAGCTGCTGCGCGCGCCGGAGGATGGGGCGCAAACGCGGGCCGAGGTGCGCGATCGCGTCTTCCGGATCGGCGGGATTCATCTGCGAGTAGAACGCGGAGATTTTCACGGAGAGATTCACCACCGGGAACAGCTCAGCGTTTGTCCCGAGCGGATCAGTCCACCCCTTGGTCTCCTTCGCCAGCGTCTCCAGCAGATCCCGCGCGCGGGTCACATACTCCTCCGCCTCTTCCTCGCTCACCACCGCCTCGCCGAGGAGATCAACGGTGAAGCCGATGCGGTTCTTCCGCGCCTTGCGCAGCGACTTGAGCGCGTCCTCCGGATTGCGCCCGGAGATAAACTGCCGCGCCATGCCCGAGACATTCCAGCGCAGGAACCACGCGGAGAACCAGGGCGCGATCTTCGCCACGCGCACGCCGGTATGGAGCAGCGGCGCGAAGTTATTGCTGATGGTGGCGAAGTATTCGTCGAGGTGCCGCACGATCTCGCCGGAGCTGCGGAGCGACGCCAGCACATCGACGAAGCGGAACATCTGCACCTTGAAGTGCTC
>JACCZQ010000191.1 GCA_013695905.1 Chthoniobacterales bacterium | reverse complement strand
AGCCTGCTCCGCCCGGCAGCCTGCCGGGCGGACCACGACGGCGCATTGGGGTACAACCGCGCTCTCTTCCCGCGGTCACGCCTCCAGATGTCCGCGGCAAGCTGCCGCGGACAGCAGGCTGGCAGCCTGCGCTCCCCAGCACCAGCCGGAGCCACTGCCGATGACTCCCACGCTCCAGGCCTGCCTTGTTATCTCTGCGGCGCTGTTCAGCATCGGGCTGCTGGCGGCGCTCAGCCGGCGTCATGCCATTTTTATTCTAATCGGGATCGAGCTGATGCTCGCCTCCGCCGCCCTGAATTTTGTCGCGTTCTGGCGCTTCGGGCCGGAGCCGCTGCAGCCGACGGGCGTGATGGTTGCAATCTTCGCCATCGCCATTGCGGCCGCGGAAGCAGCGGTGGGTCTCGCGCTCGTGATCGCGGTTTACCGCCACCGTCGCACGACAAACGTGACAGAACTCGACGACCCCACCCGCTGAGATGAACCCCTGGATCGTCGCCAATCTCTGGCTCATCCCCGCGCTGCCGCTGCTGGCTTCGGTGGCGATTCTGTTGCTGGGCAAAGGCGAACGCACACTTGCAGCCGCCGATTCGGCAGGCGAGACGCCCGCCGGCCGCACAGGCGGGACGCCTGTGCTACGCAGTCACCGACGAACCGCTGCTGCTCTGCTCGCAATCAGCGGACAAATCGCCGCGCTCGTGCTGGCGATCACCGCGTTCGTGCCGACGCTCGCCACCCCCGGCTGGCGGGCGGTGCATAACTTCACCTGGTTCAGCTTCGGCGAACACGCGGTGCGGCTCGGGTTCATCCTCGATCCGCTCACCGCCGCGATGCTGGTGATGATCACCTTCGTCGGCCTTTGCATTTTCGTTTTCAGCACCGGCTACATGGCCGACGACGCGAACTACACCCGCTTCTTCGCGTATCTGTCGTTCTTCTCCGCCGCGATGCTCGGGGTGGTGATCGCGAACAGCCTGCTGCTGCTGTTTGTCTGCTGGGAGCTGGTGGGGCTTGCCTCCTACTTGCTGATCGGGTTCTGGATTCACAAACCGAGCGCAGCCGCGGCGGCGAAGAAGGCGTTTATCACGACGCGGATCGGCGATATCGGACTCTTCCTTGGAATTCTGTGGCTTTACGGCTCCAGCGGCACACTCCTGTTCTACGACGACGGCAACGGCTGCCTCGAACCCGCCGGCCTGGCGCTGATCGGCGCCAGCTCCACGTTCATCGCGCTGCTGATCTTCTGCGGCGCGGTCGGGAAATCAGGGCAATTCCCGCTGCACGTCTGGCTGCCCGATGCGATGGAAGGGCCAACGCCGGTGAGCGCGCTGATCCATGCCGCCACGATGGTCGCGGCAGGGGTGTTCCTTGTGGCACGGGTGTTTCCGATCTTCTCGTTGGGTGCAATCGATGGGGTGACGCCGGCCCTCACCGTGGTGGTGTGGGTGGGGGTGATCACCGCGTTGATGGCGGCGCTAATTGCAATCGCGCAGGACGATATCAAACGGATTCTCGCCTACTCCACCGTCTCGCAGCTCGGGTTGATGATGGTGTCGTTAGGCGTGGGCGGCGTGGCGGCTGGCATTGTGCACCTGCTCGCGCACGCGTTCTTCAAGGCGCTGCTGTTTCTCGGCGCCGGGTCGATCATCCATGGCTCACATCACGATCAGGACATCCGCCGCATGGGTGGTCTGCGCCGGCTCATGCCGGTGACGTTTGTCACGTATGCGATCGGCATGATGAGTCTCAGCGGGGTGCCGCTCTTTTTCTCCGGCGCGTGGAGCAAGGAGGAGGTGCTGCACAACACCGCACATTGGCCCGCTTCGCACGTGCCGCACTACCTGCTCATGCTCGGGGTGGTGCTGACCGCGCTCTATATGACGCGCCAGATGATCTACGTCTTCTTCGGTGCACCGCGAGCCGGAGGGCATGTCCACGAATCGCCGCGCGTGATGACGTTCCCGCTCATCGCGCTGGCGATCTGCTCGATCGGGCTGAGCGTCATTCTCACTCCGGGGTGGCCGTGGCTGCACGATTACTTGTCCGGCAGAACGGCCGAGTTCCAGCTGGCGCGCATCGTGCAGCCGATGCTGTTTATCTCCGCCGCGCTCGTGGCAGCTGGCGTTCTCCTCGGGGTGGTGATCTATCGCGGCGCGGGTGCGGCTGATCCGTTCGCGCAACGGCAGCCGGCGCTGTTCGGTTTTCTTGCGAACCGCATGTGGCTGGATGAGCTCTACCACCACACGGTGCTGCGGTGGAGCGCCTGGACGGCGCTGTTCGCGGCGTGGACGGATCGGCATGTGTGGGATCGGATTGTCCGCGGTGCCGGGTCGCTCGGGGAGCTCGCCGGCACGCTCTCGATGGGGTTCGATAATCGCGCCATCAATGCGGGCGTGGACGAGAGCGCGACCGGCACGCGCGGCGCCGGGCGGCTGGTGAGCGGGTGGCATTCGGGGCGGGTGCAGCTGTATCTGCGCGCGGTCGCGGTCGGGACAATGGCGTTGCTCCTCCTCTACGTGTGGCTGGCATGATCACGGCGCTTATTCTTCTGCCGCTGCTTGGGGCGCTGCTGGTCGCGGTGGCGCCGCAGAATCGCGCCCGTGCGCTGGCGCTCGGCTCGACGCTTTTGACGGCGCTGCTGGCGCTCACGTTATGGGGGAATTTCGATACGGCGGCGACGGGGTTGCAGTTCGTGGAGCGGCATCCGTGGATCCCGGCGGTCGGCGCGGAGTACCTGCTGGGGGTGGATGGCCTCAGCCTGCTAATGGTGCTGCTCACCTCCGTGCTGTTCCCGTTTGCGCTACTCGCGCAGCGACAGAGCCGCGGTTTTTGCGCGCTCATGCTGGTGATGCAGGCAGCGCTCTACGGCACGTTCACGGCGCACAATTTCCTGCTCTGGTTCCTGTTTTTCGAGATGAGCCTGCTCCCGTCGTTTCTCCTCATCAAGCTCTGGGGTTGCGGTGAGCGCGATCGCGCGGCGATGAAGTTCTTCGTTTACACGTTTCTCGGCAGTGTGGGGATGTTGCTCGGATTTCTCGGCATCTATTTCGCGCGCGGGTCGTTCGATTTCGCGACGCTCGCTGCCCTCGGGCCGACTGGTTTGTTGCCCCGGAATCAATCTTGGCTGGCGTTTGGTGGGATCTTTCTCGGGCTGGCGGTGAAAACGGCGCTGTTCCCGTTTCATACCTGGCTGCCGGACGCCTACGAGAGCGCGCCGACCGGGGTGGTGATGGTGCTCAGCGGCGCGCTTTCGAAGATGGGCGTGTACGGTTTTGTGCGGTTGCTGCTGCCGTTGTTTCCGTACGAGCTGCGGGCGATCGCGCCGCTGCTGCTGGCGCTGGCGGTCTGCTCGATCGTGTTCTCGGCACTGGCGGCCTGGGCGCAGACGGACCTGAAGCGGATGGTCGGCTATCTCTCGATCACGCATCTCGGGTATTGCATGCTGGGGCTGTTCGCGCTCGGGCAGCCGTTCCAGCCGGCGGTGGAGATGCAGGCGGCGCTGAGCGGCGTGTTCGCGCAGATGTTTAACCACGGCATCACGGCGGCGGCGTTGTTCTACTTCGTGGGGCTGCTGGAGGAGCGACGCGGCAGCCGCGCGTTGGCGGATTTCGGCGGGCTGATGCAACGGACGCCGCTCCTCTGCGGCTGGATGAGTGTGGCGATGTTTTCGTTCCTCGGGCTGCCGGGGCTGAATGGGTTCGTCGGTGAGTTCATGATTTTCAAAGGGAGCTTCATGCTGGCGACGGCGTGGACGTCGATCGCGGTGCTGGGGCTGCTCTTCACGGCGGTGGTGCTGCTGCGTGCGATGCAGGCGCTGTTCAGCGGGCCGGTGGGTGGGAGCTGCAGCGCGCTGCCGGATCTGCGACGGAGCGAGCTGGCGGTGGTGGTTCCGGCGACGCTGTTGATGGTCGCTGCCGGTGTCGCGCCGCAGTGGGTGTTCGCGATTTTCAATTCCACCGTGGTGCACCTGGCGCGGGTGTTTGCGTGATCCAGCGATGAGCGACGAGATCATTCCCATCGAGCAGATCGCCACCTGCATTCGGTATCTGCGCGGGCAGAAGGTGCTGCTCGATTCGGATCTGGCGCGGCTTTATGGCGTCGAAACGGGGCACCTTAATCGCGCCGTCAGGCGGAACGCGGAGCGGTTTCCAGAGGACTTCATGTTTCAGCTGACGGCTGAGGAAGTCGAAAACTTGAAATGCCAATTTGGCATCTCAAGTTGGGGCGGCCGACGCGGACGGCCGTACGCCTTCACTGAGCAGGGGGTGGCTATGCTCTCCAGCGTCCTCCGGAGTGAGCGGGCGGTGAAAGTGAACATCGCCATCATGCGCGCGTTCGTGAAGCTGCGGGCGGCGCTGGATGCAAATCGCGAACTGGCGAAGAAATTCTCCGAACTGGAGCTGCGCGTCGGCAAACACGACGAGGAGATCGGCGCCATCATCGATGCGATCCGGCAATTGATGGCGCCGCCGGAGAAGCCGCCGCGAGAGATCGGTTTCCATGTGCAGGAGAAGGCGGCGCGGTATCGCACCCAGCGTGCACCGAGGAAAGTCTCATGAGCGGGGCTATCATTCCCATAGCACGTGTCGCGCATCCGATAACTGTGATATCCCAGGGTCGGCTAACATACTCGAAGCAGGTCCGCGCCTTCACCGCACAGAGCGGCGAAAGAATGCCTGTTAATGAGTGCGGGACTGCGGGTGCAAAGGCCGGTGGCGCAAACCGGGGCAGATTCGCGAATTGGCTTCATCGTCCGGGGAGCGCGTGCGCCTCGCACGCAGTTTTTGGCGCCACGCCGAAAACTGTCAGGCGCCTGCCACGCAACGGAGTTTCACTCTGGGAAAGCGCCGCGCCCCAGATGTGTCGCGCGAGGCGCACGACACGGCGGGCGGGGCGCCCGCGCTCCCCAGGCGGAGGAAGCCGATGATAGCCTGGACGGTTTATCTCACGTTTGCAGGTGCGGTGCTGGCGCTGCTCGTGCCGCGCGGGCTCGCAAAAGTGGTGGCGCTGGCCACTGCCGCCGCAGGATTTGTCGTTAGTCTGCTGGCGTTCTTCGGCAGCGCGGACGCAGCCGCATTCCAAACGATCACGCGCGTGCCGTGGGTGTCGATGCTGGGCATGGAATTCCACCTCGCCGCCGATGGCATCAGTCTCACGATGGCGCTGGTGACGGGCCTCACCGCCGTCTGCGCGGTGCTGTTCTCCTGGGATGTGGAGGAACGGCCGAAGGAGTTCTTCTTCTGGCTCCTGCTGGTGGTCGGCGGCTCGTATGGCGTCTTTCTCTCCGCCGATTTGTTCCTGCTCCTCGTCTTCTACGAGCTGGTGATCGTGCCGAAGTACTTCCTCATCGCGATCTGGGGCTCGACGAACAAGGAATACGGCGCGATGAAGCTGACGCTCTACTCCTTTTTCGGAGGTGCGCTGGCGTTGATCGGCGGCATTGCGGCGTTCGCCACCAGCGGATCGCTGAACCTCCAAGAGCTCGCGCAATTCAACTTCACACCGGAGCTGCAGGCGTGGGCGTTCCCGGTGACGTTCCTCGGGTTTGCGGTGCTGGCGGGCATCTGGCCGTTCCACACCTGGGCGCCGACGGGTCACGTGGCTGCGCCGACGGCGGGTTCGATGCTGCTCGCCGGGATTGTGATGAAACTCGGAGCCTATGGCGCGTTGCGGGTGGCCATGAATCTCTTTCCGCAGGGCTACGAAATGTGGCGCGGCAGCATCGCTGTCCTGGCGGTAATCGGGATCGTGTATGCGGCGGCGGTGGCGTTGCGGCAGCGCGACCTCAAATTCGTCATCGGCTACTCCAGCATCAGCCACATGGGCTTCGTGCTGCTGGGGCTCGCCACCGCGAATTCGCTCGGCGCAGGTGGTGCGGTTTTGCAGATGTTCTCGCACGGCGTGATCGCGGCGCTGCTCTTCGCCGTCGCCGGTCGCATGATTTACCGGCGCACGCATACGCGGGAGCTGGATGAGCTTTCGCGGATGAATCTCGGACGCGCGCTGCCGTTCGCCGCCTTTACGTTTGTGATCGCCTCCGCGGCCTCGATGGGCATCCCCGGCTTCAGCGGTTTCGCCGCGGAAATCACGATCCTGATCGGCACCTGGCGCGCGTTTCCAATGGCGGTGTGGATCGCCGGCCTTGGCATGGTGCTGGTGGCGGCGTTTACCTTGCACGCATTGACGAAGAGCTTCTTCGGTGGTGATGGTGTTACAAGGATTACGTCGTTACAAGGGTTACAGCCCGAGCCGATCTCGCTTCCCGAAAAAGCGGGCGCGGTGCTGCTGATGCTGGCGACGCTGGCCGTTGGTGTTTACCCGAAGCTCCTGCTCGATCGCATTCTGCCTGCGGTTGAAACGATGAGGTGGCTGCAACCATGAACTACCTCGAGCTGCTGCAGCTTGCCTCGCCGGAGGCAATCGTGGTGCTGACGGCGCTGGGGGTGCTCACCATAGGGCTGGCTAGTGCTCGGGCCGCGGATGCCGCGTCCGCGGTGGCGGTGCTCGGACTCGTGGGGGCGGCCGGCGCGGTGGCTTTCGTGCTGCCTAACGAGGCGTTTCTCGGCAACGGGATGCTGGTTGTCTCTCCCCTGAACTCGCTCTTCAAGATCATCTGCCTGGTGCTGGCGGTGTTTACGGTCGTGCTGGCGCGCGGGAGCGATTTCACTCCGTACCGCGCTGAATACATCGGGATGATCCTGCTCGGCACGTTTGGGTTGCTGCTGCTCGTGGGCAGCGAGGAGTTGCTCATGATTTTCATCGGGCTGGAGCTTACCGGGCTCTCGCTCTACGTGATGACCGCCTTTGACCGCCGCAGCCGCAGCTCAGCGGAAGCGGGGTTGAAGTACTTTCTCTTCGGGAGCGTGGCGAGCGCGTTCACGCTTTTCGGGCTGAGTCTCGTCTATGGCATGACCGGGAGCACGGGTTTGATGGGAATCGGTGAGGCGATTGGCAGCGGAACGGTGCAGCCGCTGCTCGGCGCCGGGATTGCGATGACGTTGGTCGGCCTCGCGTTCAAAATCGCCGCCGCACCATTTCATCTTTGGGCGCCGGAGGCGTATCACGGCGCGCCGATCCCATCGGCAGCTTTCATCGCATCGGGCTCGAAAGTGGCGTCGTTCGTGGTGCTCGGAAAGGTGGTGCTGCTCGGCTTCGCGTTTGCAGGCGGGAGCGCGGCGTGGGGCGCGTTCGCGGCGGGTTGGGTGCCGCTGGTTGCCGCGCTGGCCGCATTGTCGATCATCATCGGCAACCTCGCCGCACTCGCGCAAACCAACGTGCGGCGGCTGCTCGCCTACTCGGCGGTCGCGCACGCAGGATACACTTTGCTCGGGCTCATCGCGGGCGAGCGGGAAGGCTTCACCGCGACGTTGTTCTACACCACCACTTATGCGTTTACGCTGCTCGGCGCGTTCGGGGTGGTGGCGCTTGT
>JACCZQ010000180.1 GCA_013695905.1 Chthoniobacterales bacterium | reverse complement strand
GTCGAGTTCCCTGCGAAACCACTGGCGACAAGAGTGTCGCCACTCCGCTAATACGCGAGATTTGGCGCCAGCCATCTCTCGATAAACTCGACGGGCTGCTGCTTCCGCGTCGCGTAGTCCCGCACCTGATCGCGCTCGATCTTTCCGACCGCGAAATACTTCGACTCCGGGTGCGAGAAATAGAGCCCGCTCACGCTCGCCCCGGGGTGCATCGCGAACGATTCCGTCAACGTAACGCCGGCGTTCTGCTCCGGCTGAAGCAACTCGAACAGGGTTCGCTTCTCCGTGTGATCCGGTGAAGCGGGATAGCCGGCCGCCGGGCGAATGCCGCGGTAACGCTCCCGGATCAGTTCCTCGTGCGAAAGCTTTTCGTCCGCGCCAAATCCCCACGCGATACGCGCCTGCTGGTGCAGATATTCCGCGAACGCCTCCGCGAGACGATCCGCCAGCGCCTTGGTCATGATTGAATTGTAGTCGTCGTGCGCGTCGGAGAAGCTCTTGGCCAGCTCATCCGCACCGATCCCTGCCGTGACCGCAAACCCGCCGATATAATCCGCGCGCCCACTCTCCTTCGGCGCCACCAGATCAGCGAGACAATGATTTGTCTGTCCCTGCGGCTTCTGCATTTGTTGCCGGAGAAAATGAAACCTCGTGAGCACCTCCTGCCGCGAGTCGTCGATATATAGCTCCACGTCGTCGCCGACGGAGTTCGCCGGCCAGAAAGCGTAAACCCCGCGCGCGGTGAGCAGCTTCTCCTGCACGATGCGATCGAGCAGCTTCTGTGCGTCGTCGAACAGCTCCCGCGCCTGCGAGCCAACCGTCTCATCTTCGAAGATCGCCGGGTAGCGCCCGCGAAGTTCCCATGTGTGGAAGAACGGCGACCAGTCAATAAACGGCACCAGCGTCTCGAGCGAGATTTCTCCTGCGCTCCCCGGATCCGTCGTCACCACGCGCACTCCGAGAAATTCGGGTTTCGGTGGCTCGTAGCTGCTCCAATCAAACTGCGGCCGATTTGCCCGCGCCTGCCCCAGCGTGAGCACCTTCCGCTCCGCCGATTTCGCCGCATGCGCCTCGCGGAGCGACGCATATTCAGCCCGAGTTTTGGCGTCAAAATCCACCTTCAACCCCTCCTGCAATAGACTATTCACCACCCCGACCGCCCGGGATGCATCCAGCACGTGCACCACACTGCTGGTGTAATGCTGCGCAATCTTCACCGCGGTATGCGCACGGCTCGTGGTCGCCCCACCGATCAGCAGCGGCACCTTGAAGCCCTCGCGCTCCATCTCCTGCGCCACGTGCACCATCTCATCGAGCGACGGCGTAATCAGTCCACTTAACCCGATCACATCCGCGCCGCGCTCCCGCGCCACCTCGAGGATCTTCGGCGCCGGCACCATCACGCCGAGGTCGATTACCTCGTAGTTATTACACTGCAGCACCACGCCCACGATATTCTTACCGATATCGTGCACGTCGCCTTTCACGGTCGCCATCACGATGCGCCCCTGCGGTTTCGCACCACCGGCTTTCTCCGCCTCCATGAACGGCATCAGGTAAGCGACCGCTTTCTTCATCACGCGCGCGCTTTTCACCACCTGCGGCAGAAACATTTTCCCCGCGCCGAATAAATCGCCAACGATGCTCATCCCCGCCATCAGCGGCCCTTCGATGACATCCAGCGGACGGCTGCTCTGCTGGCGTGCCTCCTCGGTATCGGCATCGATAAAATCGACAATCCCTTTGACGAGCGCGTGCGAAAGCCGCTCCTCCACGGTGCCGCTGCGCCACGCCTCCTTCTCCACCGGCGCCTTGTCCTTCGCCTTGACGCTTTCGGCGAAATCGACCAGCCGCTCTGTGGCGTCATCGCGCCGGTTCAAGAGCACGTCTTCGACCCGCGTGAGCAGCTCCGGCTCGATCTCCTGGTAAACCGCGAGCTGTCCCGCGTTCACGATCGCCATGTCGAGCCCGGCGCGGATCGCGTGATAGAGAAACGCCGCGTGCATCGCTTCGCGCACCGGATTGTTGCCGCGGAAGGAGAACGAAACATTGCTGATCCCGCCGCTCGTCCGCGCGCCCGGCAGGTTCTCCTTGATCCAACGGACGGACTCGATGAAATCGACTGCGTAATTTCGGTGCTCCTCCAATCCGGTCGCGACGGTCAGCACGTTCGTGTCGAAAATGATGTCGTTCGGATCGAATCCCGCCGTCTCGACGAGCAGCTTGTAAGCACGCGCGCAGATCTCGATCCGCCGCTCCAGATTGTCGGCCTGTCCCTGTTCGTCGAACGCCATCACGATCGTCGCCGCGCCGTAGCGCCGGAGGAGTGCCGCCTGTCGCAAAAATTCTTCTTCGCCGTTTTTGAGGCTGATGGAATTCACCACCGCCTTGCCCTGCACGCAGCGCAGGCCGGCTTCGATCACGCTCCACTTCGAGCTATCGATCATGAACGGAATGCGGGCGATCTCCGGCTCGCTTCCGATCAGATTCAGAAAGCGCGTCATGGCCGCTTCGGAATCGATCATCCCTTCGTCCATGTTGACGTCGAGAAGGTTGGCGCCGCCTTTCACCTGCTGCCGCGCCACGGCCACTGCGCCGTCGAAATCGCCGCCGAGAATCAGCTTCGAAAACCGCGGTGAGCCGGTGATGTTGGTGCGCTCGCCGACGACCACGAAGCCAAAGTCGCGGTCGATGCTCAGCGGCTCCAGGCCGCTGAGGCGCAACGTGGCGCGAGTTTTTAACTTGCTCTCTTCTCCATCCTGCAAGTTAGAAA
>JACCZQ010000370.1 GCA_013695905.1 Chthoniobacterales bacterium | reverse complement strand
CAGCAGCGGGATCTCCGGATTCACCGCGCGCAGTGTCTGGCGCACGGTGCCGATTATTCCCGTCACCGCCGCGCGGTCCGGCGAGGTGGTGCGCACATGCAGATAAACCGAGCCGTTATAAACCTGCGCCAGCGGCACAAACAGCCGCCGCGAGATATTGCTGCCCGTCACCTCGTGACGATGCGGGCTCACGATCCCGACGATCTCCATCTCGCCCGAGGAACCATCCGCCGGCGGCGTGGTGCCTTTGATCCGCTGCCCGAGCGCGTCGCCCTTCGGGAACAACTTCCTGGCCATGCCTTCGTCCACGATCGCCACCTTCGGCGAGTCTTTCGTCTCGGCTTCCAGTTGCGTGAAATCACGGCCCTGCAGCAGGCGCACACCGATCGCGTCGAAGTAACCCGGAGTGATCGAGGTGTAGAGGCCGTTCACGCTCGCATCGGGCGCGTTCGGGTCGGTTGTCGCCGCGGCGGCCGCGCTGGCGGGCATGACGCGCTTTGCATTGGTGATATTGCCGTAGGGCAACATCGTCGCGAGCGCCGCACCGCGGACGCCCGGCAGCTCACGCACTCGTTGCACGGCGGCGAACATGATGCGCTGCGCCGCGGGTTGTTCGGTGTTTGTGAGAGTAAAATCCAGCTCCGCCACCAGCCCGCTCTTCGGGTCGAACCCGGGATCGACGCCGCCGGCTTTCATCGCCCCGCGCAGGAACAAGCCGGCCGCGAAAATCAGCATGAGCGAGAGCGCGATCTGCGTCATGACCAGCAGATGACGCGGCGCAAAAAAGCGATTCAGTCGACCGGCGACTGCAGGATCGCCAACCTGCTGTTTCAGATCATTCACCAGATCAGCCCGCGTCGCTTTCAACGCCGGCCCGAGGCTGAACAGCAGCGTCGCCAGCAGGCAGAAAAGGAAGGTCACGCTCAGCACCACCACATCGGGCCGGGTCGGGACGACAATCGAGAAACTCATCGAACTGAACAGCGACCCCATCGAGCCAAGCAGCAGCCCGTTGCTCCAGACGCTGAGCGCCAGCCCCAGCGCGCCGCCGAGCACCGCCAGGAGCAGACCTTCGCAGAGCAGTTGCCGCACGATCCGCCAGCGCGAGGAGCCGAGCGCCAGCCGGATCGCCATTTCTTTGGCGCGCGCGGTGCCGCGGGCGAGCAGCATGTTCGCCAGGTTTAAACTCGCGATGAGCAGAACGGCAGCTGCCATTCCCATCATCAGGATTCCCATCATGCCGAGCGCGCCATCGTCCGAAGGCGTCGTGCTGATGCTGAACCGCGACGGCTCCTGGATCTGCAGATCACGCGCGCCTCCGGATTCCGGCGGCTGGATTGCGGTGAGGCGTTGCGCCAGCACGGAGAGCCGCGCTTCCGCCTGCGGAATCGTCAGACCCGGCGCCATCCGCGCCATGACGTTGAGCGTGTAATTCTTCGGATGGTTCAAGTCCTGCAGAGACGCCTCTTCGCTAAACGTGGAGCCGAACTGCGAGTAGATCCCGAGCGGGAGATACACATCCGGCGCGAGCAGCGCGCTGAGACCGCTGAAGCCTTCCGGGGTGACGCCGATCACCGTGAAAGGCTGGCCATTCACATAGAGAGTGCTCCCCACAAATTCCGGTTTGCCGCCCTGCCGCTTCCAGAATCCGTAGCTCGCCACGGCGACCGGCACATTCGCATTCGGCCGCGCCTCCTCGGCGGTGTAGAACCGGCCGAGCAACGGCTGCACGCCCATCATGGAGAAGAAATTCTCCGAAGACAGAAACGCGGTGCTGCGTTTCATCCCCTCCTCGCGCCCGATCCCGGCGAGGGTGAACTGCACCCCAACCACATCGGAGAAAACCTCGGAGTTCTCCCGCAGCGTCTGGAATTCGGCGTAGGAGAACTGCCGGTAATCGCGATTCGCGTTCTGCTTCGCGGTGAAGACGTTCACCACCTCGTGCGGCCGCACCGGCACCACCGGCTTGAAGAGCAAGCCGTTCACGAGCGCGAACATGGCGGAGTTCACCCCGATGGCGAGCGCGAGGGTGAAGACGGCGACGGCGGTGAACCCCGGTGACTTGATGAGCTGCCGGAACGCGAAGCGAAAATCCTGGATCATGGTTTTCCAGTGAGATGCGGAGCGGCCGCGTCTTGGATTCAAGTTTTTGCGATCACGCCGTGCGCCACGTGGTCAGGGGTCAAAGA
>JACCZQ010000129.1 GCA_013695905.1 Chthoniobacterales bacterium | reverse complement strand
AATCGATTCAATGTGGTCCGCGAGTTCGTTGGCCACGGTGTCGGTCGAAAACTCCACGAAGAGCCGCAGGTGCCGAACTACGGGAAGCGCGGGAGCGGCCCCCGTCTCCGAGCGGGAATGACCCTCGCGATCGAGCCGATGATCAACGCCGGCACGGCTGCGGTGCGCTTGCTCGAAGACGGCTGGACCGTTTCGACTGCCGATGGCATGCCGTCCGCGCACTTCGAGCACACCGTCCTGATCACCAAAGAAGAGCCCGAAATCCTGACCCTGCGCAGGCAGACGCAGCTGAAGTAGAATGTTGCGACGCGCCAAACTTCTGCTACAAGTTTCCCCCTTACGATTTGTCGAAGGGGTGAATGACGTTCACCAGAAGTGACAACGCGGAGATGAACTCCGCGTTTTTTCGTCTGCAAATCCGCCGGTTATGAAAGTGCGACCCTCAGTAAAAAGACTTTGTGAAGCGTGCAAGATCGTGAAGCGCAAGAACGTTGTCCGCGTGATCTGCAAGAACCCGCGCCATAAACAGCGCCAGGGGTAAGGAAAACTTATGCCTCGATTACTCGGAGTAGAAATCCCATCAGAGAAGCGCATCGAAGCGTCTCTCACTTATATTTACGGCATCGGGCCCACGACCGCGAAGCGGATCCTGGAGCAGACGAATATCGACCCGGGCATGCGCGCGCGCGAGTTGTCGCCGCAGCAGCTGAACGACATCATTCACGCGATCACAGGCAACAAGGTCCTGATCGAGGGCGATCTTCGCCGTGAGCTGCAGAGCAATTTGAAGCGCCTGCAGGCGATCAACTGCTACCGGGGCATCCGCCATCGGCGCGGGCTGCCAGTCCGTGGCCAGCGTACTTCGACAAACGCGCGCACCCGCAAGGGCCCGCGGAAGACCGTCGGCGTCATCCGGAACAAGGATGCAAAAGCGGGCAAGGTCTAGCCGCACGATTTTCGAACCTCAGAGACAAAGGCGACATGGCAGAATCAGACAACGACAAGAAACCGGCGAAAACAGCCACCGAGAAGACGGCGAAACCTGCGAAGGCAGAAGCCGGTGCGCCAGAAGCGTCCGCTTCAGTTCCGCCACCGGAAACGACAGCTGCGCCGACTGCAGCTGCGCCTGACGCTCCGGCCGCCGAACAGACCCCTGCGGCAACCCCGGCCGAAGCACCTGCCGCTGAGGCTACTGCTCCGGCGCCAGCCGCTGCCGCCCCTGCCGCCCCTGCCGCTGCTGCCACTCCGGCTGCCAAACCAGCCAAAAAAACCAAGAGCAAGAAAGAAGAAGCCGTTGCTGAGGCGCCGAAAGAGAATCTTTCCCTCGACCCGAACGACGTCGAGAAGCCGAAGATCATCAAGGCCAAGGGCAGCAAGAACATCCATTCGGGTGTTGCGCATGTCCTCTCGACGTTTAACAACACCATCGTCACGATCACCGACTTGAACGGGAACGTGATCGGCTGGTCGAGTGCCGGCAAAGTCGGCTTCAAGGGCTCCCGCAAAAGCACCGCGTACGCCGCTCAGATGGTGGCCCAAGACGCTTCCCGGCAGGCTATGGGCCACGGCCTCAAGGAAGTCGAAGTCCTCGTTCGTGGTCCAGGTGCGGGACGCGAATCCGCCGTCCGTGCTCTTCAGGCGATCGGCCTCGATCTTACCGTTATCCGCGATGTCACCCCGGTGCCACACAACGGCTGCCGCCCGCCGAAGCAACGGCGCGTCTGAGTTTCACCCTTCTTAATTCTTCCTTCATACTTTCTTCTCATGGCCAGATACACCGGACCAAAAACGAAAGTGAGCCGCCGTTATGGCGTGCCGCTTTTCGGCCCATCGAAGTCTCTCGAGCGGAAAAATTATCCGCCGGGCATGCACGGACCGAAAGGTTCGCGCCGCAAACAATCCGATTACGCCGTCGCACTCGGTGAAAAGCAGAAGCTCCGGTATCAATATGGCCTGCTCGAGAAGCAATTTCGTCGGATATTCCAGACGGCGCTCCGGAAGCGTGGTGTCACGGGTGAAACTCTGTTGCAGCTGCTGGAAACCCGTCTTGATAACGTCGTTTTCCGGATCGGCCTCGCGAACACCCGCAGCGCGGCCCGCCAGCTGGTCTCGCATGGCCATGTGCAGGTAAACGGTCGCGGGGTGAACATCGCCTCCTACAATGTGAAGGCCGGCGACACCGTCAGCATCAAGGACAAGCCGAAATCGCGACAGCTAGCGCTTCGCAACCTCGAGCTGACTCAGATTGCTCCCGTTCCTGACTGGCTCGTCGCTGACCGTGATGCGCTCAGCGGCAAAGTAGCGCGGATTCCGGTCCGTGACGAGATGCAGCCGATGGTGAACGAGCAGCTGATCGTCGAGTTGTACTCGCGGTAGGCG
>JACCZQ010000364.1 GCA_013695905.1 Chthoniobacterales bacterium | reverse complement strand
TTCCCGTTCTCCGAGAAAGAACGGACGCTGATGGTGCTCGGCGTGGACGAAGCATGCACGAATATCATTCGCCACGCCTATCACCTGCAGGATGATCAACCGATCGCCCTCTCGATGGAGGCGAAGCAGGATTGCGTCTGCATGCGGCTCCGCGATTACGGCCGGCAAAGTCCGCCGGAGAAG
The DNA here is from genome assembly GCA_013695905.1 of Chthoniobacterales bacterium. Classification (GTDB taxonomy): domain Bacteria; phylum Verrucomicrobiota; class Verrucomicrobiia; order Chthoniobacterales; family UBA10450; genus JACCTI01. The sequence goes on along the minus strand of JACCZQ010000364.1, from coordinate 3,195 downwards.
ATGCAGGGCCGCGCGCACGATTTGATCAAGCCGGGCGGGCTCGGTTTGCACCTGATCCGGACCGCGTTCGATAATGTCGATTACATCCTGAAGCGGAAAGGCACCGAGCTGGTGCTGACGAAGAAGCTGGGGTGAGGCTTGCGAGCTTGATCGGCGGTGGCGGCGCAGGCACAGTTCGGCCAATGAGCGACAAAGAAATCGTAGCTGATCTGATCGAACGGCTGCCGGGCGACGTCTCGCTGCGAGACATTGCGCGTGAGATCGAATTTGTCGCGGCGGTGAGAGAAGGCGTGGCCGAGCTCGATCGCGGTGAAGCGATCCCGCTGGATGACATTGAGCGCGATCTGCCTTCATGAATTATCAGGTAGTCTTGTCTCCGTCTGCACGTCGCCTTGGGAATGAAACCGCCTGAAGTCGATCCGTCTTTCGAGGTCTCGCTGCGGCCTCCGATGTTCAGCGAGTTCACCGGGCAGGTGAAGGTGTGTGAACGGCTGGAGCTGCTCGTGGAGGCGGCGCGGAAACGTGGCGATGTCCTCGAGCACATTCTGCTCAGCGGGCCGCCGGGATTGGGCAAAACGACGCTGGCGAACATCATCGCCAATGCGATGGACGTGAACGTGAAGAACACCAGCGGGCCAGTCGTGGAGAAAGCCGGGGAGCTGGCCGGTTTGCTGACGAGTCTCGAAAAAGGAGACGTCCTCTTCATTGACGAGATTCACCGGCTGCAACCGACGATCGAGGAATACCTTTACCCGGCGATGGAGGATTACCGGCTCGACATCATCATCGACCAGGGGCCACAGGCGCGCAGTCTCCGCCTGCAGCTGCCGAAGTTCACGCTGATCGGTGCGACCACGCGCGCCGGGATGGTGAGCGCGCCGCTGCGGTCGCGTTTCGGGATGACGGCGCGGCTCGATTATTACGCCGCGGATGAGATGCACAAAATCATCACGCGCAGTGCTGGTCTCCTCGGGGTGGAGATCGATGACGCGGGCGCGGCGGAGATCGCCGCTCGCACCCGCGGCACACCGCGCACCGCGAACAATCTGCTGCGCTGGGTGCGTGATTACGCGCAGGTAAAGGCGGACGGGAAGATCACAGCGGATGTGGCAGATCGCGCTCTCACCATGCTGGAGATCGACAGCGACGGGTTTGATCAATGGGACAAGCGCATCATCGAAGCGTTGATCCACAAGTTCAACGGCGGGCCGGTCGGCTTGAACTCGTTAGCCGTGGCCATCGGCGAAGAGGCAGGTACGCTCGAGGAAGTGAACGAGCCGTATCTGATCATGGAAGGCTTCATCAAGCGCACACCGCAAGGCCGCGTCGCGCTGCCGAACGCCTACAAAAAGCTCGGCTTAAAACCGCCCGTCGGCCCGCAGAGTGAGCTTTTCGGAAGCTGATCTTGCGGCTGTGCGCTTGTAGCTGCGGCGCTATGCGCCGCACGGGTCTGTGCTCCCGCTGGCTCTCAGACGTGGCGCCCACATACCCGTGTCGCCCACAGGGCGACAGCTACATCGCGCCCGGCGTGTTCCACCGCGTAGGAAAATCTAAGTTTCCTCTGCGCCGTCTGCGCCTCTGCCGCTATCTTCGCTCCAATGCAGAGCGACTTCTTTCAGCAGACCGCCAAAGTCTTCACCGTTGGCGAGCTCACCCGCGCCATTCGCGGCACGCTGGAAACGAACTTCGGCGCCATCTGGGTGCAGGGCGAAATCTCGAACTACAAACTCCATCCCTCCGGCCACCAGTACTTCACCTTGAAAGACCAGAGGGCGCAGATCGCCTGCGTCATCTTCCGTAACACATTACCGCCGTTCCGCCCGCCGCTGACGGACGGCGCGCAGGTGCAGGTGTTCGGCAGCCTCACCCTCTTCGAAGCGCGCGGCCAGTACCAGCTCAATGTGCAGCTGCTGCAAGCCCGCGGCGCCGGGCTGCTCCAGGCGAAATTCGAAGCGCTGAAGCGAAAGCTGGAGGCGGAGGGGCTCTTCGATTCCGCACGGAAACGCCCGTTGCCGAAATTCCCGAAGCGGATCGGCATTGTCACCTCGCCGAGTGGCGCAGCAATTCGCGACATGCTAAACGTGCTGCAACGCCGCGCCCCTGCGCTGCAAATCCTGATCCACCCGGTGCGCGTGCAAGGCAGTGGGGCCGCGGCGGAAATTGCCGTCGCGATCCGCGAACTGGCGCAGCTTACTGTGGCGCAACTTTTCAAGTTGCAGGGGATGGGCTCGCAAGTTGAAAACTTGCGCTACGACGGCTCGGCGCCAGCTCTCGATCTCCTCGTCGTCACCCGCGGCGGCGGCAGCATCGAAGATCTCTGGGAGTTTAACGAAGAGATCGTCGCTCGCGCCATGATCGATTCATCCATCCCGGTGGTCAGCGCCGTCGGCCACGAGGTGGATTTCACCATTGCCGATTTCGTGGCAGACCTCCGCGCCCCGACGCCGAGCGCTGCTGCCGAGTTGATCGTCCCGGAGGCCGCGGAGGTGGGGCGGCGGCTGGGCGAGCTCGCCGCCTGCCTCGATCGCAGCCTGCGGAACTTCATCACCCAGAATCAGACGCGGCTACGGTTTCTCTCTGAGAAAACGCTCGGGCGCGAGTTACTCAACCGCGCCCGCAACGCGCAGCAACAGATCGACCTCGCCCGCGACACGCTCACGAGGCACGTCCGTCGAGCCGCGCAGGAAGCGGCGCAGGTGCTGCTCAGTCGCGCCCGTGGTTTACAATCTCACAATCCGCAGCGGGAGCTTGTCGCGCGGCGCGACCGCGCGCTCGCCTTGGAGCGGAGATTCCGCGCCTTACCCGAGCGGCTGCTGCAACAGAAGCGTCATCGTTTCGAGCCCGTGGAAGCGATGCTGCGCGTCCTGGGGCCGGAGGCAACACTGGGCCGCGGCTACAGCATCACCACCACAGAAGCGGGGGAGGTCATCTACTCCGCGCAAGCCATCGCAGCCGGGGCACGGGTGCGCACCCGAGTGGCGGACGGAACCTTCCAATCGAAGGTCGTAGAGAAGTAGTCCTGCCGGTTAGGTCGGCCCAGTGATCGGCCTAGCCGCCGCTGGTGGGATTCGTGAGAACCATCGACGCGTCTTCCGCAGTTGGCGGCGCACCTCCAGCCGGGGGGGTCGGCAGGACGCCAACCGCATTTTGGAACCTCTGCATGTCGTTCCCCGTATTGGCTGACGTTGCCTGGTT
>JACCZQ010000098.1 GCA_013695905.1 Chthoniobacterales bacterium | reverse complement strand
GGCTAATACACGCGCCGCGGGGAACGGCGGCGACGGCATTGGCGCCAGCGCCGGCAGCGTTACCAACTGCGCCGCCAAGTCGAACGCGGGCCACGGCATTAGTGCCTCTTCTGGCACCGTGACCAACTCCCTCGCACAATCGAACGGGAACGATGGGATCGCAGCCGCGTCCGGCGTGGTCGCTTTCTGCAGGGCCTCCTCGAACAATGTAAACAACAACGGCAGCATCGATATCGACGCCGTCGGGGCCACGCGGACGGGTAACAATCCCACTCCGTGACCTCGAGTGGGTCGGCGGCGCCGGCTGACGCCGAATCCCACGCCAGCAACGTTCGTGGCAACAGTGCCGCGGATTCGAGCGACCGATGCTTCCGTGGGCGATCTTGTTGGGAGCCCTTGGATGTTTCACGCAGCGAAGCGCCCGCAGAGTGTTATTTCCGTCATCACGTGGAGGCTGAATGGGAGAGGTCTCGGGGTCGGCCACGCTTCCGGCGCGGGATTACATCGGCTCCGCCGGAGAAATGAGCGGGATTCATTTCTTGTCATCGCTCGCCTTGTCTTCGGAATTGTTTGGTACGCCGTGAAAACTCTCGCCCGGATCCTTCCGCTTTGTTTCTTCCTGCTGCCGGTGTCTGCCTTTCCCCAAGGCAGGGTGAACGTCAGCCTGGTCGGGAGCCATTCCTACCGGCTGTTGTTCATCCCGAAGTGAGAGTAAATCCGCGCCCGCAAGCTGCGGCGCGGCTGTAGACGCAGTGCACTTTTCCCGTCGTGGCGCGCTCACTTGCCGGATCAGTCGGTAACGACATGAACTTCTCGACCCGCATCGCCGTTTCCGCTCGAGCGCCCGCGTAGCCGCTCGGCTCGCGATGGCTCTTCAAACCTGAAGCAGCGTGCCGTCACTTTCTCAGTAATCGCGCAGCGGTTTCCCGGAAGTGTTCAGGAAGCAAGTGAACACTCCCGCTCGAATACTCTTCTCGTCTCCTCCCTCCGGTTGCGTTGCTGGTGAGCGCGAAAATTGGCGATCAGGCGATCCGGGCGTGGAAAGTGCCAAGGTGCGTTCGACTGCGGTGCCCCGTTGGGTCGGTCTCGCCTTGCTGCTCGCGCTTGTGCTCCTGGCGATCTACCGCTCCCACCTCGGCACGCGTTTGGACAGCTTCACGGTGGATGAGCCGTATCACATCGTCGCCGGAACTTCCTATGTCCGGACGGGCGATTTCCGGCTCAATCCTGAGCACCCGCCGCTCATGAAGCTGTGGCTCGGCGCTTCGATGCCGCAGAGTTTCACGCTGCGCCCGTTCCAGCCGCTGCACGAAAAAGTCGAGGAGCGGGATTTCACGGAAGAGACGGTCTTCTACGATAACGATGCCGAGGCGGCGCAGGCACGGACGCGTGTCAGTCTCTGGGCGTTTCACGCGGTGCTGCTGTTCACGCTGGGGCTCCTGATCTGGCGCGCGGCGGGTCTGGCGTGGGCGGCCGGCGTTCTCGCCTATGTCGCGCTCGAGCCGACGTTGATGGCGCACGCGCCTGTCGCCATGACGGATCTGCCGCTCGCGCTCAGCCTCGGCATCGCGGCCGCGGCGGCGGCGCTCGCATTTACCGCGTGGCGCTGGCGCTGGATCGGCCTGTTCGGGTTAAGCATCGGTCTCGCGCTCGGCAGCAAGCATTCCGCGCTGCCGGGATTGCTCGGTCTCGCCACGATCGGCTGCCTCGCAGCAGTTCGGGCGGGGTGGCGGGGTGGCGCGCGGGATGTGTTTGGCCGGTTAGGCAAACTCGCAGTCGCAGGGCTGATCGGATGGGTGCTGCTGTGGGCGCAATATGGCGGCCGCTTCCATGCTTCGGTGGATGGGACCGACCCATTCAACAGCCCGCTCTCTCAGAAAGTCGAGGACCTGAAGAGCGGATCGAAGAGTCTGATCGTACTTGCCGACAAGTGGCACCTGCTGCCGCGCGCTTACCTTTGGGGGCTCGCCGATACCGTCCGCACCGGAGTGGACGGTCGTGCGATTCATCATCTGTTCTTCGGCAAGTGGTCTACTGGACGCGCGCCCATGATGTTCTGGCCCGGGCTGATCGCGGCAAAGATTCCGCTTTCCCTGCTCGCGATGTCCGTGCTCGGCGCGTGGGCGCTGTGGCGGGCGCCGCTCTCCCGTGAGATGCGCCTTCTGTTGCTTTGCACGCTGGCAATGGCGGGCGCGCACCTGCTCGCCCTGGCAGTCTCGAAAGGGACGTGGGGCGGTATCCGCCATGCGTTGCCGGTGGTGCTCGCGTTGGCCGTCCTGGGAGGAGCCGCCGTCTGGCGGGCGTGGAATGCGCGCCACCGGGCGCTGGGAATCGCGTGCGCGGGATGCGGCGTGCTGACGTTTGCGACAACGATCGGCGAAGCGCGTTTATGGGAATACCACAACCTTCTCGCCGGCGCGAGTGAAGGCAGCTACCGATCGTTCCGGAACGAAGGGCTGGATCTCGGGCAGCGGTACAACGAGTTCAAGACGTTCTACGACGCCGTCATCAAGCCATCCGGAAAACCATTCTACAGCGCCTACTGGTTCATCGAGGAACAAGCGCTGGCGGACAAAATCCAATACTCCCGCTTTTGCCCTACGCTGGAGGACACAAACAAAGAAGGGGTCTTCGACGGCTACTATCTCGTCTCGACGGTCAGTTTCATCCCAGTTCCTCATGAACATTGGGACCCTGCGATCTACAATGGCCTCGAGCGCGTAGCTCGGTTCGGGAATGTCGTTGTGCTTCGCGGCCGATGGGTTGCACCCGTGGCGCGCGCCTACAGCCTGCGAGGTCACGTCCTCGAAGCCATCTACAAGAACCCGGCACCGAACTGGGACCTGATCAGGGAAAAGCTCCGCGAGGTGGTGGAGGCTCTCCCGTGGAATGCAAGCAGTGCCATCCTGCTCGGGAATGCCTGTCTGAAACTTGATCGCGCTGCGGAGGCGATCGACGCCTATGAACATGCGCTGCGCGAGATGAAAATGGCTGATCCCGCCCGCCCGGACCTCCAGCGGCAGATCGCCCGACTTCGCGCCGGCGAGCCGACGACGGCCATTCAGCCGCTGCGGAGTGACTTGCTGGAGTAATCGTCCGCCATATCACGCGTCGCTGACGGTCAGTAACTCGGGTCCGCTGCAAAGGGCAGCGCACGAATTTTTCCCTTTCCTTGTAATCGCGAACTCCTTCTTCGGAATCATTTGGAAAGCACATGAGCAC
>JACCZQ010000078.1 GCA_013695905.1 Chthoniobacterales bacterium | reverse complement strand
CGAATAGCCGTTTGGATCTTTCGGCGCCAGCTCGATGGATTTCGTAAAATCCTCGGCCGCTTCCTTGAAGCGCCGGATCGTCAGATACACGCCGCCGCGATCATTATAGAATCGCGCGTCCTTCGGGTTCGCCTCGATCGCTTTCGTGAAGGCGGCGATCGCCTCCTCGTGCGCCCCTTGCTGCGCCAGCTGCACGCCGCGCGCCGCCTCGCTCATCCCTGCGCCGCCGGTGGCTTTCTTCTTCGTTTGCGCGTCGCTCGTCCCCTCCTGCGCGAAGCAAAGCAGCGCCACTCCCAGTATCGTCAGTATTCGGTTGGTTCCCATATGATGATGCTCTCCTGTTTCCATCGTTTTTCGGCGAGAGAACGATTGCAGGCGAGAAAATTAAACTGCTGTCACACTGCGCCTGATGAAATTGCCCTCCCTTCCCGACGCCCCGGCGGCTCGGGAGCACACGCCCGATCTCGCAAAAGGCCGCCTCGCGATCTTCGCTACGGTGGCGATCTGGTCCACGCCCTCGCTGTTCATGTTTTACTTGAACCGCTCCTACGATCCCTACGCGCAGAATCTCTACCGCTACGCGGCCGGCTTCCTCGCGGTGCTGCCATTCGTGCTCTGGCGCTACCGCCGCCACGGCGGGCTGCGGCTCGACCGCCGCCTCCTGCTCCTCTGCCTGCTCCCCGCGCTGCCAAACGTCGTCCATCAGGTGACGCAGGTCGTCTCCCTCTTTTACATGGGGCCGGGCGTCTACGCGATTTTCACCCGCTCCTCAGTCATCATCACCGCCATTCTCGCGCTCGTTTTTTTCCCGGAGGAACGCTCCGTCATCCGGCAGTGGCAGTTTCAACTCGGAACCGCCTTCGGCCTCGTCGGCGCCGTGGGGGTGGTCCTGTTTCAGCCTGGCTGGGAAGCCGGTGAAGTGCCGCTCGCCGGCCTCGGTATTGCTTTTCTGGCGACATTCAGCTGGGCGCTGTATGGCGTGTTGGTGAAAGCGCCTTCCGCGGAGCTCGGCCCCGTCCGCAGCTTCGGCGTCATCAGCCTCTTCACCTCGCTCATGCTGGTGCCGCTCACCCTTGCCTTGGGCGACATTGGCACGCCGTTGCGCGTCGGCTGGGAAGTGAATGTCATCCTCGTCTTCTCCGCCGTCACCTGCATCAGCCTCGCGCACGTGTTGTATTACATCGCCATCCGCGAGCTCGGCGTTGCCTTATCGCAAACGCTGCAACTCCTCTGCCCGGCCCTCGCCCTCGGCCTCTCCGCGTGGATTTTCGAGGAAAAACTTACCCCCGCACAACTTTGGAGTGCAGGTCTCCTGCTCGTCGGCGCCTTTCTGGCCATGCAGGTGAAGCCGGGCGCCACCAGCCAGGCGGCCGAACAGGTCTAGCAGCCCTTCCGGTGCTGCTGCTCTACATCGCGCGCAGCTTCTCCAGCTCGCCGATAAACCGGGCCGGACCGCCAGACATGTAGCCGAGCTGCCCCAGCATTTTGCCGGCCGCATCCAGCACCACGATCGTCGGATAACCATCGATCGCGAACTCCGCCTGCAGTTGCGCGTTCGCCACCACCAGCTCGCGCGGCTGCGCCTTACCTCGCGGAAAATCGATCTCCACCAGCACCAGATTCCGCTCCGCGTATTCGGCGAATTCCGGATGCGAAAACACCTGCCGTTTCAGCATGATGCACGGCGGGCACCAATCGGAGCCGGTGAAATTGATCAGCACCATCTTGCTGCTCTCCGCCGCCTGCGCCTTTGCCGTCGGCAGATCAGTCAGCCAGGTCACCTCTCCAGGCGCCTGCGCCTCCGGTGGCGCGCCCGCCACATCACCGTCCGGCCTGCCGCAGCCGACAAGCGTCCCGACCACGAGAATACCGGCGAGGAAAACATGCAGCTTCTTCATCATGACAAAATTTCACGGAGCAAGAACTCCGCCGCAACCATCCCGCGTTCTCAGCGAAACGCCAGAGGACATCGCCGTTTAGAAGGAGGAACCGCGACAAGTCGCCGCGCAGCAGTCTCAAGACCCGGACGGTGTGAGACCGATCCTGGCGTAGCTCGGGCACTGGCCCCATCATTCACCCCTGCCGGTTTCCACCCCGGAAAATCGAATCGACTTGGCGGCAGCGAAAGCGCCATCATGCAGGCGTGAATCGCCTGCGCCTGACACGCTCCGTTGCGATCGGTCTCGCGGCGGTGCTGCTCGCCGCAACCCGCACCGTCTCCGGCGACATCGTGCGCGATTTTCGCGCCGAGGTTTCCTACGATGACAACGTCTCGAATTCCGATCGTGGGGCAGATCAGCGCGATGACTTTTCCTTCGCGGCTCTGGCGCACGTGGGCTGGTTCGGCGAACTCGCTCGCAATCTGCGACTCACACTCACCGCCGACGCCGAGGCGCGAGCGTTTACGGAGTACAGTGACTTCAATCACATCATCATCGGCGCCACGGGGTCATTGCGGTATCGCATCGGTCTGGGCGCGATGGCGCCGTTCGTGCGGGTGGAGGCGAGCGGCGGCTATGCAAATTTCCAGCAGGATCTGCAGGATGGCGCCCGCTACCGCGCCGGTCTCACGATTGGCAAACGGGTCATCGACCGGCTGGCGCTGGAAGGTTCCTATTTCTTTGATGACATCGGCGGGAGCGTGCGGCTGTTCGACCGCTGCTCGCATCTGCTGGCGGCGAGTGCGCGCTGGGATTTCTCGGAGAAGACGCAGGTGAGCTTCGACTACGAGTTTCGGGACGGGGCGGTGATCTCCTACGCGCGGCGTCCGCGGCCGGACATCGTGCCGCTGGTGAATACGCAGGGGCCGGTGGAGACGTTCGGCCCCGGCTACGAGGCGTATAATTTCGACGCCGTCACGCACACGCTGGGGCTCGGCGTCAGCCAGGCGCTCACGCAATCGCTCTCGGTAAATTTCCGCTATGAATGGCAACACACCTCGCGCGCGCACCTCACCTACACCGGCAACGTGCTGCGACTCTCCGCCCGTGCGAGTTTTTGACGGAACAATGGCGCCGCACCGCTCCTTCTCCAGCCTGCTGGTGGCGCTCTGCCTCTGGTGTTGCTGCAGCAGTTCCGCGATCGCCGCCGAGATCGCGGTGACGGTGCGCGACAGCCGCGGCGCCCCGGTGCGCGATGCCGTGATCTACGCGCTGCCCGTCACCGGCAAAGCTCCACCTGCTCGCCGGCAGAAGGTGGAGGTGCAGCAACGCGACCAGCAGTTCCTGCCGTATGTCAGTGTGGTGCAAACCGGCAGCGCAGTGCTGTTCCCGAACAACGACGACGTGAAGCATCACGTCTATTCCTTCTCGCCCGCGAAGAAATTCGAGCTGCCGCTCTACGCCGGCACACCCGCCGAACCGATCGTGTTCGACAAACCCGGCGTGGTGACGCTCGGCTGCAACATCCATGATTGGATGATCGCCTACGTGCTGGTGGTGCCGACGCCGTGGTTCGCCGTCACCGGTGCGGACGGCGCCGCCCAGCTGCGCAATCTTCCCGCCGGTGCTTACGACATCGAAGCGTGGCAACCGCGCCTGCGCAATCAGGCACAGCCGCCCCGCCAGCGCGTGAACCTGCCCGCGCAGAGCAGCACCGCGTTTCAGCTCGACCTGAAACCGGAGGTGCGGCTGCGACGGAGCCCGACCGATTCCGGCGACGGCTATCGTTAGGCGGACGTTTGTGAACCTGCTGCCGTTCCGCTTCCGCACGTTTCGCGGGCGGCTGTCGTTTTTCTTTCTCTCCCTCGTGGCGCTGCTGCTTGCCACCACGTTTCTGATCGTGCTGCAGGCGAATCGCCGGCACGCGCAGCGGCAGATCGAGGACAATCTTCGCGCCGGCTCGCGCATCTTCAGCACGTTAACGGAGCGGCGGCTCGACGAGCTGAACGAGCAGGCGCGGCTGCTCGCCTACGACTACGGATTCAAGCAGGCGTTCGGCAGCAGCGCGGACGATCCGGGAACGATGCGCCTCGCGATGCAAAACTTTCGCGATCGCATTCGCGCGAGCTTCATGGTGCTGGTGTCTCTCGAGCAGCAGACGCTCTACGATAGCGATGCATCGAAACGCGACGGTGCACCGTTTGATCTGCCGGATTTGATCAATGCGGCGGAAGCCCACGATGCCTTGGAAGCGCGCGGGCTGGTGCTGCGCGACGGGCAGCTCTTCGCCGCCGTGGTCGTGCCGCTGCTCACGCCGGAGCCGGCGGCGTGGATTTGTCTCGGGTTCCGCATCGATGACAGCTCTGCCCGCGAACTCGGTGTGCTGACGAATCTCGACGTTTCCTTCTTCGCGCAAACCGGCGAGGCACGCGGCAGTCTGCTCGCCTCCACGCTCCCAGACACGCGCCGGCAGGAGCTGCTCGCCGCCTGGCCGAGGCGTGGCCAGACCGCTCCCGAGCCCACGCAGATGGAGCTCGGGCAGGTGCCGTTCGTCACGTTGATCGAGCCGCTGGAGGTGCGGCATGGCCGCGTGGCCGTCGCGTTGCAGCGCAATCTCCGCGAAGAGCTCCTGCCGTTCCGCGCGCTCGAGACGGCGTTGATCGCGCTCGGAGTCGCCGGGCTCCTGCTCTCCATCATCGCGGTGGTGGCGATCTCCGGCTCCGTCAGCCGGCCGGTGCTGCGGCTGGCGGAGAATGCACGGCGGGTCGAAAGCGGCGACTACTCGCCACAACCCGGCGAGGAGAGCGAACGCCGCGACGAACTCGGGCAGCTGGCGCGCTCTTTCCAGAACATGACGGAAGGTTTGGCCGAGCGCGACAAGGTGCGGGATCTCCTCGGCAAAGTCGCTTCGCCGGCAATCGCGGCGGAGTTAACCAGCCGGCCGCTGACCCTCGGCGGCGAAGAAAAGAAGGTGACGGTGCTGTTCTGCGACCTGATCGATTTCACGCCGCTGAGCGAACGCCTCACGCCCTCGGAGTTGCTGGAGGTGCTGAACGCCTACCTCACCGCGATGAGCCGCATCGTCGATGCGCATGGCGGCGTGATCGACAAATACATCGGCGACGCGCTGATGGCGCTGTTCGGCGCGCCGCTCGAAATGCCGGACCAGGCAGCGGCTGCGCTGCGCACGGCGGGGGAAATGCGGACGGCATTGCGTGAGCTGAACCAGCGGCTCTTCCCGGAAGGTGAGGACGCGCTGCGGTTCGGCATCGGGATTCACACGGGCATTGTCATCGCGGGGAACGTCGGCTCGCCGACGCGCTATAACTATACTGTTCTCGGTGACGGGGTGAACATCGCCGCGCGGCTGGAGTCACTGACTCGCAGCGCGGATTACGCGACCGACATCATCGTGAGCGAAGCGACGTTGCAGGAAAGCACGGAGACGTTCCGCACCCGCCCACTCGGCGAAGCGCCAGTGAAGGGAAAGCAGGAGCTGGTGAAGATCCACGCGCTGCTGGAGTGACTCGGGTCGCTGCCGGCGTTCCCCGTCACCTACTTCGCCGCCGCTGGTGGAGTGAGATCGAGCACGCGCAGATCGGAAGCGAGATTTCCCTGCAGGATGACGTTGAGCGGGTCGAGTGCGACCGCCTCACGCCGCATCGCCACAGCCTCTTCGCGTCGATTTTGATACGAGAAGAGAATCGCGAGCACGTTCTTGGTGCCGGAGTCGCGCGGCGCGAGCGAGGCGAGGAGTTTCTCGAAGCGCGGCTCGCCACAGAGCGGATCCCAGATCGGGTGCAGCTGCAGCAAAAGCTGCGCGCCAGTTCGGCGCCTCGAAGAACGGCAAAATCTGCGTCGCCACCTGGATCAGCAGCCACGCGACGGCGGTGTAGCCCACCGCGACCTTATAAATATTGCGCCGCTTCAGTTCGGCGAAGAAATTCTTCAGATCCATGGCGCAGCGCTGCGCCCGTGAATCTACCCAACAAGATGCTTGCTTAACAAGCTGCGGAGCTGATCCACGATTTCGGGC
>JACCZQ010000040.1 GCA_013695905.1 Chthoniobacterales bacterium | reverse complement strand
CCTGCAGCACCGGGACGAGAAGCAGCACCGCCAGCAAGATGAGAATCCATTTCTGCCAGCGAGCAGATTTGCGCGTGCGCGGCGCAGCTCGTTTGCGAGTCATCTGTGAAGCAGTAGCACCCGCGTGTGCTGAACGCGCTCGCGAACTTTCGTGCTGACTCCGCGGCGTCGCCTGAGTTACATTCGAGCCCATGGCCGACGTCGCCACATCGTACCGCTACATTGTCCGCACATCCGGCATACGGGGTGGTAACTCGCGCGATCAACGCTGGCGACCCTGACGCACTGGCCTATGGCGCGAAGTACAACTTGTTCGTGAGCGCCGTAGCTCTCGGCCGCGCCGCGGCACTCTCACGATTGCGGGAAGGCTGTGCAGGGCTAAACTCGCACGGTCGCGACTTTTCCTCGCACACGCACCGGCCGGGGTGGCGAAATTGGCAGACGCGCCAGACTTAGGATCTGGTGGAGCAATCCTTAGGGGTTCGAGTCCCCTCCCCGGTACCACTCCGCACGTCTTCGCTCCTCGCCGCGCCTTCACCGGCAAGACGCTGTTCATCCGCGCGAGAATCTCTACAGTGCGGCCCATGTCTTCGATTTGGGATCTTGCCAATCCGCAGCTGCGCGACCTCGCCGTTTATCAGCCGGGCAAGCCAATCGAAGAGACGGCCCGCGAGTTCGGCACCAGGGCGGGCGACATCATCAAACTCGCTTCGAATGAGAACCCTCTCGGGCCATCTCCGAAGGCGATCGAGGCGATGCGCGCCGCGATCGAATGCACGCACCTTTACCCGGACGGCGGCGGATACTACGTCACGCGCGCACTGTCGGAGAAGCTCGGTGTCCCGGTCGATCACATTATTCTCGGCAATGGCTCGAACGAAGTCATCGAGTTCATCGGGCACGCTTTCCTCCGCCCGGGAGCGGAGATCATCACGCCGGAACATGCGTTCATTGCCTATAAAATCATCGCGAAAGTATTCGGCGCGCGGACGAGTGAAATTCCGTCCCCGGAATTCCGACAAGACCTCGTCGGGATTGCCAACGCCATCAACGAGAACACGCGTACCATCTTCATTGCGAATCCGAATAACCCCACTGGCACGATGGCGGATGAGACGGAGATCGACCGCTTCATGGCTCGAGTCCCGGAGCGAGTCGTCGTCGTTTTCGATGAAGCCTATTACGAGTTCGTCGATGGCCCGCCGGATACAATGAAGTTCGTCCGCGAGGGACGAAATGTGGTCGTGCTGCGGACGTTCTCAAAAATTCACGGCCTGGCCAGTGCACGGCTCGGCTATGGGATTGCAGCTCCGGAGTTGATCAAGGTGCTGCAGAAAACGCGGGAGCCGTTCAACGTCAACGGCCTCGTGCAGGCGGCGGCGGTGGCTGCGCTGGGCGACGAGGCGCACCAGCGCGAGACGAAGCGGGTGACGGATGAGGGACGCACTTACCTGCAGGAGGAGTTCGCCGAGATGCGGCTGCCGTTCGTCCCCAGCGCGGGCAATTTTGTCCTCGTGAACGTCGGCGACGGCGCAGCGGTGTTCAAAGCGCTCCTACCGAAAGGCGTGATCGTGCGCGCGATGAGCGGCTACAATCTGGCCCCGTGGGTGCGAGTTTCCATCGGCACGATGGAGCAAAATCGCCGCTGCATTGCCGCGCTGGCGGAGGTGCTAGGCGCCAGAGTTTCGTAAGCCCGCGAATCACGCGAATGAACGCGAATGTGGGAGCGGGTCCGGCAGATTCTGCCTCATTCGCGTCGATTCGCGTGATTCGCGGGCGGAACTCTTTGCTTTGCGGGCTGCCGCAGAATCGACGCGTCTGTTATCGGTTATGGTGCGCCCGTTGTCGATATGGTATTGGAGATGGAGTATGCCAGCTGCCATCAAATCCACATTCTCGCTCGACACGGCGAGCATCGAACGGCTGAAGCGATTATCGCGGCACTGGCAAGTTTCGAAGACGGAAGCGATCCGTCGCGCATTAGCCGAGGCCGAGAAAGCCGCTGCCCCGACGCCTGAACAACGGATTGACGCGTTGCATCAACTGCAACGTCTGACTGCCGAGCGCGGCGTCGATTTAGAGAAGTGGCAACAAACGATTAAAAATGGTCGGCGCTGAAGCTCCCTCGACTGTTGCGCTCGACTCCAATTTTCTGGTTCGCGCGCGCAGGGAATCCTCTGAGGAAGGGCGGCGTCTCGAAGGGTGGCTGAAGGCGGGAGAGATTGTGCACGTCAGCGCAATTGCCTGGTCGGAGTACCGTTGCGGGCCGCTCGCGCACGACGAACTGGTCATCACGCGGAAGCTGATTAGCAGCATCGACGCATTCACGGAACAAGATGCGGACCTTGCCGCCACTTTGTTCAACGACACCGGACGCCGTTCGCGGACGCATGCCGACTGCATGATCGCTGCGCATGCCATCCGGCGCGCGGCCGCTCTGGCCACGAATAACATGGCCGATTTCCGTCCGTTCCAAAAATTCGGCCTGCAGCTCGCGTGATTGCTCCATCGAGCGACACGATCGCTGCAATCTCGACGCCACCCGGCGAAGGTGCGATCGCGCTCGTGCGCATTTCAGGGCCGACGGCGATCGGCGTGGCCGGCCAGGTTTTCCGCGGAAAACAGCCACCCTCCGCGTTCGAGTCGCGCCTGCAGCACTACGGCGAGATCGTCGCAGGCGAGCAGCTGATCGACCAGGTGCTGCTCACCGTCCATCGCGCGCCGCACAGCTACACCGGCGAAGACGTGGTGGAGATCAGCTGCCACGGTGGGGTGCTGGTGAGTGCACGCGTTCTGGAGGTTTGTCTGCGCGCGGGCGCCCGC
>JACCZQ010000039.1 GCA_013695905.1 Chthoniobacterales bacterium | reverse complement strand
TTTCGCCGACCGTGATGGTGTCGCCGGGTCGGACCTGGAACCCGCCCTGGCCCTCTTCGCGGGCGATGCGTTTGGCATTCACGCGCAGGACCAGGTCTTTTCCACCGGCCACGCGCCGGCGGACGCTGATCCGTTCCGGTGCAGCAATTCTGGTGTAGCCGCCGGCCATCGCGACGGCTTCCAGGATATCGATGCCGCCGGCGGCACCGTCGGGTAATTCGTAACTGCCGGGGCGATTTACCTGCCCGAGCATGGTGAAGCGTTGCTTGGCGTAGCCAACGAGGCTGACGTTCAGCCTTGGGTTCACAAGATAATCGCGGCCGTAGAGCTCCGTCAGTCGAGCGGTGGCCTGCCCAAGGGTAAGGCCGGCGAGCCGCACCGAGCCGAGCAGCGGCAGACTCGCAACGCCATCAGCGTTCACGCGCACCACGGCGCGCAGATCGTCTTCGCCATAGACCTCGATGGCGATCTGATCATTCGCGCTCAACTGGTAGCCACTGGGCGCGCTCACGCCGCCGGAAGCGGCTGATATCGGTGCACCGGCAGCCGGAGCAGCGGCGGTGGATCGGGCCGGTGCGGTGACACCGGGGATCTGGAGCGGAGCCGGGGCCGAAGCAGCGGGAGGAGGGGCCTCTGATTGTGCCGAAGCTACTGGTGCAAGCGATGCAAGGCTGCTGAAAAGCAGCAGCGCCGCGGCCCAACGGGAGCCGACCATGCGCCACTTAGAACCGGAAGGTGGTGCGGACGCCATATTGGTTGGTATCAAAGCTGAAGAAGTCGACGGAGCTGTCATTCGCCCGGTGAGTGTAGAAGGCTCCCGCGAACCAGAAGCTCGTGAGTCTAACATCGAATCCAGGGGCGATAAAATAATAGTTATCCTCACGGTTCGTGCGCACGCCGCTGATGGTGCTGAAGTAACTCTGCTCCTGATAGCCGGCGGAGAGGGTGGCATAGATTCGCTGGAGGAAGCGCTGACGAGCCGTGACGACGAGCTGCGTGGAGGTGAAGTCCTGCCCGGCGGCAGTGGCCGAGTTCAAGGTGCGGCGCGTCGCCGAGACATCGATTTGCGTGCCATCGAAGGGCGCGTAGCCGATGCCAAAGGCGAAAACAGGTGAGACGTGGGCGTTATTCCCGATGTCTGACTGGCGGAACTCGATACCCGCGGAACCAGTGGCACTCAGCTTGCCCGTGAGCTCATAATCAGCGAGGACGTTGATCTGCTGGAACGTCTGATCAGGGCTGGGATCATCGACAAAATACTTCCCGCCGGTGAAGTGGAGACCTGCACCTACTTTCGGGCCGAGGCGGTAATCGACACCCAAGCTGCCGGACAAGGTCTCGGAGCCGATCAAGTCCTCGGGATCAGTGATGCTGTAATGAGCCGCAGCACGCAGTGATGTCTTCCCGGTAATGGGAGCTGAGGCCGTGAAGTGCGTCGAGTAGTGGATGACGCGGCGGCGGCCGCCTATATCAAGGTTGGCCTGATTCGAGAAGCCACCGGTGGTGTTGGCGACCCCGAGGTTTGAGCTTTGCACCGACTGGAAGTCCTGACTTAAGCCCAAGGTGACGCGGTTGATGCGCCACTGGCCTTCCATGCGCCCGACTTGCTCGATCGTGCTGAACTCGGAGTTATCGAAGAAGAACAAGCCGGTCGGCGCGTAATTCAACGAAATGAAGTTCTCCTGTCGCTCGAGGACGTCGCCCACGCCGGCGGTGACCTGGGGAGCAATGGCAATGTAGAAGTCGTCGCGGCGATTCGCTCCGCGGGAGAGGGTGACGTTGTCGTCGTAGACGCCGCGGACATCGACGGAGATGGCGTAGCGGAACCGCCGCGGCATCGGCGAGACTTCGCGCGCTTCCTCGTCAGGGGAGGTGAAGACCTCCGACCCTTCGGCGGTAGGCAGGGGCGGCTCGACGTGATCGACCTCGACGGTGGGATCGTTCCAGTTGTTGGCCGGCAGCAGCGCCGGTTCGATCTCCGCGTCAGTGGCTGAGTCCACGGGAAGCGGAGCGTCGAGTTCCTGTGCGGGAGCAGTGGTGCTGAAGATGATGAGGGCGCTGACCATGCTCCACCACGTTCTACGGAGCGAACGGGGCGTGGTTGCTGAAGAAGGCACGGAAAATTGCGGCGTTGACCCATCGCCGCTGCGGCCCCGCGCACCGAGATTGCCGAGGCTCACGCTAGCAACACCGCCAGAAGGGCCGGGTGGGGATCAGATTTACGTCCATAGTGCCCGCGCGGGTGGCGGGGACTGTAAATTCCAGCGCAGTTTCTGCAACTATTTGTTATCGAATTAGCGGGCATTGACGGCAGCAGGAAGGATCGGGTATTACTTAGCGAGTTCTACGCCACCTGCGGGCGGAAGTTCTGCCGGCGGATGAAGATATCCTCACTTCCGGGCACCAGCGGAGCCGGAGAGACCCGGTGCAGTGCTGCGTTCTCTTACTTCGGCGGCGGTGGATCAGCACCTGGAGGAGCGGCGTCATGCGCCCGCATGCTCTTCTGCCAGGAGTTTTGGTGGTAGCGGTAGACTTGCTTCACCGCGTCGGAGCAGGGATCGCGGGTCAGTGCATCCCGGTAAAGCGGCTCAGCCTCTGCGAAGCGGCCGAGTTCACCGTAGAGGAAGGCGATCTCCAGCGGAAAAGTCGTGTCCAGCGGCGCAACCTGCCACCCCTGACGGAAAACTACGATCGCATCTTCGTAAGCAGCCGCACGCGCTTCCGGCGAGGCATTTTCCGCCACCATCGCCACCAGCGCTCGACCGAGATGGAAAAAGACTTGGGGTTTTTTTTCCTCGTGCTGCAGC
>JACCZQ010000017.1 GCA_013695905.1 Chthoniobacterales bacterium | reverse complement strand
CGGAAAATTCCGACCAGAGCTTCAGCCCCTGCTCGACTGATTCGCTGCCGAAGGCCGAGACCACCGCTGGCTCGAAGTAAGTAACTTTGCCGGATTCATCCGTGATGTAATCGCCATACGTGTCGCGAATTGTCTCGCCGCTGGTGCGCTCGTGCACGATGTGGCCAACGACCCTGTGCACGCGGTCGATCGCGTCCGGCCCCCGAAAAACCAGCAGCAACGCCCGCGCCCGCTGGCCGTTCCTCTCGCCAGTGAAATTCTTCAGCACATACCCGCGGATCAGCTCCTGCGTGGCGCGGTGCCTTTCCTCCGTGGCGGTGACGATGGTGTCGGCGTAGCGCTGCACCAGCTCCTGGCTGGGGGCAAACATGCGGCCCGCCGCGAGATCGAGCCCGGTGCGCGAGATGAGACGTGAGATGATGCCGCCGGTGCGCGATTTGCGCATCGAGTACGGCGTGATGATGACGTAGGAGAGTTCGTCGGCCTGCATAAGATTCCGCGCGCGGCGCAACTGATTCAACCGCGTCGGTGCAGGGGAAATCGAGGGCCGCTGAGGGTGGGGGGAAGGTGCTTACGGCGCTCTGCTGCGTCAACTCGGATTTTCGGGACTCGGACTCCTGCTCCTGATCTTGATCTTGATCTTGATCCTGCTCCAATCTTCAGCCGCACCCGCGGGGGAGGAGCAGGAGCAAGATCAGGATCAAGAGCAGGAGATTGCAGAGCAACGCAACGCCACCCACTTCCCGCGACGCCGAGCCTCCTGGACCCGAAACCCATTCGCCCCCAGCGCCCGGGTGAGCTCCGGCTCCTGCTGCCGCATCACGCCGGAGAGGATCAAAGTGCCACCCGGCGCGACACAATGCCGGAACAGCGGCAGCACCTCCGCCAGCAGCTCCGAGTAAAGATTAGCGGTGATCACCTCGAACGAGTCGCGAGTTCTCCGCCGCACATCCCCCCGCACAAACGCAACACAAGAGCTTCCATTCGCCTGCGCGTTCTGGCGGGCGGTGGCGAGCGCCAGCGGATCGTTCTCGATCGCCACCACCTTCCCGGCACCGAACCGCTCCCCCGCCAGCGCCAGAATCCCGGAGCCCGTCCCCGCGTCCAGCATCCGCCAACCCGGCGCCAACCTGCGGGAGACCCGCTCCAGCATCCGCAGCGACATCGCTGTTGTTGCGTGCTCACCCGTGCCAAAAGCCGCCCCCGCCGGAATCACCAGCGTCTCCGCACCTCCTCCCGCATCGCTCGAGATCACGAGCCGCCGTCCAATCCGCAGCGGCTGCAACTTCGCCGCCGCGAACAGCTGCGCCTGCCAATCCCGCGGCAGCCGCTCCACCATCCCGCCGAATTGCTCCTGCAACCGCTGCGCCTCGGCGCGGTGCGCCACAGCTTCGATCGTAAGCCGCTGACGATGGACGTGTTCTATCACAGCATACGTGCCATCGAGCAGCACTTGGAGTTGCAGCTCCAGCTCCGCCAGCGAGGTGCGGCTCACCAGCTTCCGCCAAATGTAAAGTTGCGCCTGTTTTGCCACGTCCGATGAGTAGCTTCTCATGAGCGCGCTCGATTTCACCCACCGCTTCATTCCCGCAACGGGTGAATCGCACCGCGTCCTGCTCCTGCTCCACGGCACCGGCGGCGACGAGAACGACCTCCTCCCGCTCGGTCGTCAGCTCGACCCGCAGGCAGCGCTCCTCAGCCCGCGCGGCAAGGTGCTGGAGAACGGAATGCCGCGCTTCTTCCGGCGTTTCGCGGAAGGTGTGTTCGATGAGGAGGACGTGCTCCGCCGCGCCAGCGAGCTGGCCGACTTCGTTACGGCCGCCGCCGCCGAATACCGCTTCCACCCCGCCGACGTCGTGGCGCTCGGCTACTCGAACGGCGCGAACATCGCCGCGGCCATGCTTCTCCTCCGACCGGAGGTGCTGAGTCGCGCCATCCTCCTCCGCGCCATGGTGCCGCTCTCGCAGCCACCTGCCGCCGATCTCACCGGCAAGCAGGTGCTAATCAGCGCCGGCAGCCACGATCCCATCATCTCCGCCGAAAACGCGCAGCAGCTCGCCGCGTTGCTTGGAGACCGCGGCGCCACCGTTGATCTGCAGATCCAGCAGGCGAGCCACGGCCTTGTGCCGGAGGACCTGCAGCTCGCGAAAGAATTCCTCACCCGCAGCGTCTGATTCTTCAGAACGGCGCGTGGAAGAATGATTGATTCGCCGCCGCGTCACTGCCACGCTTCCGCAATGCGATCGAGGTGGCACATCGCCGGGGCGCTCGTCGCGCTTTCTGTCGCCGTCGCTGTGGCGGGACCGACTCGCACTGCGGTGAAAGGCAGCCCCACGATCCTCGGGCGCGAGATTCCGCGCTTTGTCGTGCTCGAGCCGATTCGCATTAACCGCGCCGCGCCCGGCCTCACGAACCGCGACATGATGGATCGACTGGTAGGCCAGCTCCTGCCGGGCCAGTTCGTGCCCGTGAGCGAGGATGCGAACGGCGTTTACTACCAGGCTTCGCGCGGCTTCCAGACGGTGGGGCACACCAGCAGCCAGCCGGCCGGACTCTACGTGAGCAAAACCCGCGCGCAGACGATGTTCGCCTACGTCGGCGAGGCGCGGGAACCCGGTGCCGGACTGCAGCTCGATTCCCAACGCTTGTCGGGCGCCGACATGGGGAAGCTGAAGATCGGGAAGGTTGCCGCGAAGCCGCGGAAGTAGCAGCAGCACGGCGGCAGGCTGACACGTGCAGGAGCCAGAGGTCGGTGGTCACCAAAAATGTCGCCGCGCAAACTCCCGGCCGGATCCAGACTTTAGATATCGCTCGAAACCAAGCGCGAGCTGTTCTGTCTCGAAAGCAAAGTATGCGTGGAGAAGCCAGGGCCTGAACTTCAGTGTGTGCGGTGACTCACCGGCATTGTGCTGTTGCAAGCGCGCTTTCAGGTCGTTGGTGAAGCCGACGTAACGCTGCTCCGGGTGAGATTCGGATCGCAGCAGATAAACGTAGTGCATGCGAAAGTCTGGCCTGCCAGCCGTAGTCCTGGAGCGGGGGGGCGGCCCGCCTACGCCAAGAGGCTCCGGCGCGTCCGCTCCAGCCTTCGCCAGTCGCTGGC